>NZ_JBHUWH010000195.1:0-13597 GCF_042670125.1 Kitasatospora sp. NPDC057198
CCCTTCCCCGTCGCCGCCGCATGGGCGCCGGCGTTCGCCGCCGTGCCGCGTTCGCTGTTCCTGCCGGATCTGGTCTGGGCGCACGACATGGCCACCGGCACCAGCCGGCCGCTCGACCGGGCCGTCGACGAGGGCGGCTGGCTGGCGGCGGCCGCGGCGGACGTGCCGGTCGTCACCCAGTGGGACGACGGCGAGCACCGGGGCACGGAGCCCGGTGCGGTGCCGACGAGTTCCGCCTCGCAGCCGTCCCTGGTCACCGCGATGCTGGACGACCTGCGGGTCGAGCCGGGGATGCGGGTGCTGGAGCAGGGCACGGGAACGGGCTGGAACGCCGCGCTGCTCGCCCACCGGCTCGGCGACGCGAACGTGACCAGCGTCGAGATCGACCGGCAGGTGGCCGCCCGGGCCCGCGCGGCGCTGCACGCCGCCGGCTACCGCCCGCACCTGGTGTGCGGGGACGGCGCGCCCGGCCATCCGCCCGGGGCGCCGTACGACCGGGTCACGGTGACGTACGGGCTGCGGGAGGTCCCGTACGCGTGGATCGGGCAGATCCGGCCGGGCGGGGTGGTGCTGGCGCCCTTCGGTACGCACTACTCGAACGCCGACGCGCTGGTCCGGCTCACGGTGGGCCGGGACGGGAACGCGAGTGGGCCGTTCCTGCGGCCGGTGGAGTTCATGAAGATGCGCTCGCAGCGCCTGCGGTGGCCGGACGCCCCGCCCGCCGGGGGCGCGGTCGCCGAGAGCACCACCACCGTCGTGCTGCCCGCGCACGGCCGGTTCGACCCGTTCCCGTTCGCCGCCGGCCTGCGGCTGCGCGACGTCGTGCACGCCGTCCAGGAGCACGGGGACGGCGGCCGGACGCTGTGGCTGTACTCGCTCACCGTCCCGGCCTGGGCGGCGGCGACCTTCCGCGAGGGCGGGAACGGGCACCGCGTCCGGCAGTACGGCGGCCGCCGCCTGTGGGACGAGTTCGAGCGCGCCCTCGCCTGGTGGCACGGCGCGGGCCGGCCGGGGATCGAGCGCCTCGGGCTCACCGTCACCCCGGACGGGCGGCACGCCTGGCTGGACGAACCCGCCCAACCGATCTGACCGCTCAGGCCGGGGCCTTCGTCGGATCGGGCTGTTCCGCCGGGGCCGGGGCGAAGTGCGGGGCGAGCGGGAGGACGGCGAGGACGAGGAGCATGGGGGCGCAGAAGGCCCAGCGGTAGTTGGAGAACTCGGCGAGGGTGCCGACCAGGGGGGAGCCGATCAGGAAGCCGACGTAGTTGAAGAGGTTGAGGCGGGCGACGGCGGCGTCGCTGGCGTGCGGGAAGAGCCGGCCGCCGGCGGCGAAGACCTGGGGGATGATCGCGCAGATGCCGAAGCCGAGGACGGTGAAGCCGAGGATGCCGCCCCAGGGGCCGGGGGCGAGGACGGCGATCAGGAAGCCGGCGGCGGCGACGGCGGTGCCGGTGCGGACGACGGGCAGGACGGTGAAGCGCTGGACGGCGCGGTCGCCGACGGCGCGGCCGAGCAGCATGGCGACCATGTAGCCGAGGTAGGAGAACTTGGCGAGGTCCTCGGGGCTGTCCAGGCCGTCGGTGAGGTACTTGACGCTGTAGTTGGAGACGGAGGCGTCGGCGATGTAGGCGAAGGCCATCACGGCGCACAGCGGGAGCAGCGGCTTCCAGGGGATGCGGCGGGCGGCCAGCGCGGCGGCTTCGCGGACGGCGTCGCCGAGTTCGGCGGGGCCGGCGAACCAGCGTCCGGCAACGAGCGCGGCGGGGACGAGGACGGCCGCGGCGCCGCCGAAGAGCAGCGGCAGCCCGGTGTCCCAGTGGGCGCCGATCGCGGCGATCGCGGCGCCGACGATGCCGCCGAGGCTGAACGCGGCGTGGAAGCCGATCATGATGCTGCGGCCGTAGCGGTGCTGGAGGCCGACGCCGAGCATGTTCATCGAGGCGTCCAGGGCGCCGACCAGCAGGCCGAACAGGCCGAGGGCGATGGCGAGCTGCCACAGCCGGGAGCCGAGGCCGGTGAGGGCGAGGGTGAGGCAGAGGGCGGGTTGGACGACCCGCAGGACGCCGCGTGCGGTGGTGCGCTTGACCAGCGTCTCGGAGGCGATGGAGCCGACGCCGGCCAGGATCGGGACGGCGGCGAGGAAGAGCGGCAGCATGCCGTCGCTGAGGCCGTAACGTTTCTGCAGGTCGGTGATGCAGGTGACCAGCAGGGCGAAGGTGGTGCCCTGGAGGAAGAAGGAGACGGCCAGCGCGGCCCGCGCCTGCCGGAGCCGGGGGGTGGGTTCGGCCGTGGCCGTGACCTGCATCGGGACCTCGCTCACCACCGACGCTACCGGCCGGTACGCAACTGTTGGGCAGAGCGTAGGCGGTCGGCGGCGCCGACGGGAGGGGGACGGAGGGATCAGTTCGGCGGCGGCGCGGGCTCAGTCCGGCAGCAGGGCGATCGCCTCGTCCAGCGTGCCGAGCAGGCCGGTCGCCCCCGCCGAGGTGAGCTTGGCCGGGTCGGTGAGCGCCGCGTAGCCGTAGACGTCCATCCCGGCGGCGCGGGCGGCCAGCACGCCGTTACGGCTGTCCTCCAGGACCAGGCAGCGGGCCGGGTCGGCGCCCATGGTGCGGGCGGCGTGCAGGAACAGGTCGGGGGCGGGCTTGCCGACGCCGACGTCCTGGGCGGAGAACAGCAGCTCGTCGGTGAAGTAGCCGGACAGGCCGGTGAGGCGGTGCGCGGTGCGGATCCAGGAGTGGTGGGCGGAGGAGGCGACGCAGTAGCGGACGCCGTGCTCCTGGAGGTGGGTGAGCAGCTTCTCCGCCCCGGCCACCGGCCGCAGTTCGCGCGCGAAGGCGGCGAACACCCGGTCGTGGAACAGGTCGTCGAAGCCCTCCGGGAGCGCCGCCCCGTACCGCTCGCCGATCACGTCGTGCACGGTGTGCGCGGCGGTGCCCATGAAGTCCCGGTAGGAGTCCTCGACGGTGGTGGGGTAGCCGAGCTCGGTCAGGTACTCGGCGAGCACCCGGTTGGAGATCGGCTCGCTGTCCACCAGCACGCCGTCGTTGTCCAGGATCAGCAGGTCGTAGCCCACGCGGTCGGTCAGGCGGTCGGTCACGGGATCGCTCATGTCGTCCGAGCCTACTTGCCGCCGCCCGCCAGCTCCCGGGAGCGGTCCCGGGCGGCCTCCAGCGCGCCGAGCAGGGCGGCCCGGACGCCGTGGTTCTCCAGTTCGCGGATGGCGGCGATGGTGGTGCCGGCCGGGGAGGTGACCGCCTCGCGGAGCTTGACCGGGTGCTCGCCGGAGTCGCGCAGCATCACCGAGGCGCCGATCGCGGACTGCACGATCAGCTCGTGCGCGACCTGCCGGGGCAGGCCGAGCAGGATGCCCGCGTCGATCATCGCCTCGACCAGGAAGTAGAAGTAGGCGGGGCCGGAGCCGGACAGCGCGGTGGCGGCGTCCTGCTGGCTCTCCGGGACGCGCAGCGCCTTGCCGACCGAACGGAAGATCGCCTCGGTGCGGGCCAGGTGCGCCTCGGTGGCGTGCGAGCCGCCGGAGATCACGCTCATGCCCTCGTCGACCAGGACGGGCGTGTTGGGCATCACCCGGACCACGGGGGTGCCGGGGGCCAGGCGCTCCTCGAACCAGGCGGTGGGGATGCCCGCGGCGGCCGAGACCACCAGCTTGTCGGCGGCCACGTGCTCGGCCAGCTCGTCCAGCAGGGTGCCCATGTCCTGCGGCTTGACCGCGAGGATCAGGGTGTCGGCGAGCTTGGCGGCCTCCGCGTTGGTGACGGTGGTGACGCCGTAGCGGTCGGCGAGCTCGGTGGCGCGCTCGGCGCGGCGGGCGGTGACCAGCACGTCGGCGGGCGAGGTTCCGGCCCGCAGCAGCCCGGAGAGCAGGGCCTCGCCGATCTTGCCCGTCCCGAGGAAGGCGATCTTCTGGCCGGCGGTGGTGCGGTCGCTCATGGTGCGTGCCTCCGTGCGGTGCGGTTCCTGGCCGCCATCTTGCACCGGGAGGCCGCCGCCCCGGCACCGGTGTCCACCCTGCGGGCGAGCCGCCCGCGCCCCGCCCCCGTAGGGGGAATCTCAGGGGCCCGGGCTATGGATTCCGGGCCCGGTCGGGAGCACCGTGGAGGCATGGGACACGGAGAGTTGTCAGGACGTGAGAACCGCCAGGTCGCCGTCGCCGCCGCGACGCTCGGACCGTGGAAGACCGCGGCGGCGGTGGGCACGGTGGTCGGCGGCGCCGCGCTCGCGGTGGACGTGATCACCCTGCACTGGTCGTTGGACATCCTGGCCGGGCCGGTGAGCTGGGCGCTGTTCTCCTTCTTCCTGGTCGGCACGGTGGGCGGCCGGCTGCGCGGCGGCGACCGGCGGCTGCGCCGCTGGGCGGACGCGCACCCGTGGCAGTCCGTGCTCCCGGCCTCCGGGGCGCTGCTGGTGCTGAACACGTTGGCGCTGTGGCTGCTGGGCGACCACGGCCTGTTCGGGGCGCTGTTCACCTCGCTGCTGCCGGCCGGCGCGCTGCTGGCGGTGGCGGGCGTCGTGGGGGCGGTGAAGGCGGCCCGGAAGGACTGACGGCACGTCATGTTTCCCCCCCGTTGTCGGGGGTGTCGGCGGTGGTCGGCATACTTCCGGCCGTGCCGACGAGAGATGCGCCGGGGCCCGACGACAGCGGCCCCGGCAGACCCGACGACCCCTTCGAGGGGCTGGTGCTGGACGAGGAGTTCGTCCGGTCCGCGACGAACAAGGAGGCGTCCGGGCGTTCCCGGATGCTGGCCGAGCGGTGGAAGAGGAACCCGCCGCCGGTGAACGAGCCGTGGCGTCCGGCCACGGAGGTCCGGTCGAAGGGCCGGCAGAGCGGGCCGGAGCGCTCGCACCCGGTGCGCAGCGCGCTGCTGCTGCTCGGGGTGGTGGTGGCCGTTCTGGTCGGACTGGCCGTCACCGACCTCGGCCGCTCGAAGGCGCCGGAGTCCTCCGCGCTGCCCGCCGTGGGCGCGGAGACCGCCCCGCCGAGCAGCGCCCCGCCCACCGTGGACCCGGACCTGCCGACCCCGGAACGCCCCTGGGCGGGTTCGCCCGCCGAGTCCTGGCCGAACGGCATGGACGGTGTCGGCGGCCCCGACAGCACGCCCGCGACGGGCGTGTTCAGCGCGAAGCAGGTGGCCGCGAACGTGGACGCGGTGAAGGCGTACCTGGTCGCCGCCAACCTGGACCCGCAGGTGCTGTCGGGCGGGAGCGTGCAGCCCGTCCTGGACCTGGTGGGCACCCGGGACGCCGAATGGCTGCGCGCGGCGCTGGCCCACCCCGACGCCGAGCACGACCCGGTGAGCTGGGTGAGCCGCTTCGACCCGGCCCGGGCGCTGCCGATCACCGACCAGGTGAAGGTGCAGGGCCGGCTCTCCGTCGAGGGCGACGGCGCGAAGGGCATGCTGGTGCACGCCGACGTCACCTTCGTGTACGCGGTGCGCCCCGGCCCGGACGCCGGGAAACCGGTGCCCGACGGCCTCGGCGCCGGCGCGCGGTCGGCCTCCTGGACGCAGCTGGACCGCAGCCGGGTGGTGGAGCGGGAGATCGTCCGCCGGGAGATGACCTTCCGGTTCTACGACCCGGAGCACTACGACGTGACGCCCGGGAAGCCGGTGCTGGACGAGTTCCGCAGCGAGTTCGACAACAACTGGTGCGAGATGGGCTCCGGCTACCTCCAGCCGGACTTCCTGTCCCTGGGGACGGGCGCGAGCGGTGCGACGCCGACCGGCCCGACCACCGACCCGTACGACCGCACCAAGCCGCTGCCAAAGGACGAGGACTGCCGCCGGATCACCCGCAGCTGACGGCCGCTCAGCCGTGCCGCCGGGCCGCCTTGCGGGCCTCGCGCTCCGCCCTGGCGGCCCGGCGGCGGTGCCAGACGGCGGACTCCTGGTCGTAGACGGCGCGCTTGAGGCCCTCGCCGGGGGCCTCGACCAGGCTGCGGGCGAAGTAGGCGGCCAGGGCACCGGTGGAGCCGACCAGCCAGACGCCGGCCAGTTGCTTCTCCTCGGCCATCCAGCCGGTCAGCGAGTCCCTGCCCTCGGTGAGGATCTTCCAGTTCCGCAGGCCAGCCAGGGCGCAGCAGACGCCGATGGCGAGCATCAGCAGCAGGGTGAGCGGGGCGGCGCCGGAGATCCGGACGCCGGAGACGCCCAGGCGCAGCAGGAGCGCCCCGGCGGCGGTGGCCGCGAGGGCGCCGGCGGAGACCGCGGCGCGGCGCAGCCAGTAGCCGGTGCCGCGCTGGACCCAGGTGGTGCCGAACCAGCGGATCGGCTGGGGGGCGGGCGCCCCGTCCGCGGTGGTGGTCGTTCCCGTCGTACGCGTCGTACTCACGGTCCGATTATCACCACGAACGGGGGCCGCCCCCGGAGCCACGCGCGTCAGCCGAGCTTGGAGACGTCCCGGACGGCGCCCTTGTCGGCGGAGGTGGCCATCGCCGCGTACGCCTTGAGCGCGGCCGAGACCTGGCGGTCGCGGTTCTTCGGGCGGTAGCCGGTCTCGGACTCCAGCTTGAGCCGGCGCTCGTGCAGTTCCTCGAAGGAGACGTCCAGGTTGATGGTGCGGGCCGGGATGTCGATGGTGATCGAGTCGCCGTCCTCGACCAGCGCGATGGCGCCGCCGGAGGCCGCCTCCGGGGAGATGTGGCCGATCGAGAGGCCGGAGGTGCCGCCGGAGAAGCGGCCGTCGGTGATCAGCGCGCACGCCTTGCCCAGGCCGCGGCCCTTGAGGAAGGAGGTCGGGTAGAGCATCTCCTGCATGCCCGGACCGCCCTTGGGGCCCTCGTAGCGGATGACCACCACGTCGCCCTCGGTGATCTCCTTGCGGAGGATCTTGTCGACCGCCTCGTCCTGGGACTCGCAGACCACGGCCTTGCCCTGGAAGCGCCAGATCGACTCGTCCACGCCGGCGGTCTTCACCACGCAGCCGTCCTCGGCGATGTTGCCGTAGAGCACGGCGAGGCCGCCCTCGACCGAGTAGGCGTGCTCGACGCTGCGGATGCAGCCCCCGGCGGCGTCGGTGTCCAGCGACTCCCAGCGCTCGGACTGGCTGAACGCCTCGGCGGAGCGGACGCAGCCGGGGGCGGCGTACCAGAGGTCGACGGCCTCCTCGGCGGCCGAGCCGCCGCGCACGTCCCAGGTCTTCATCCACTCGGCGAGCGAGCCGGAGTGCACGGTGTGCACGTCCTCGTGCAGCAGGCCGCCGCGGTACAGCTCGCCGAGGATGGCGGGGATGCCGCCGGCCCGGTGCACGTCCTCCATGTAGTACGAGCCGTTCGGGGCGACCTTGGACAGGCAGGGCACCTTGCGGGAGATGCTGTCGATCACCCGCATGTCGAAGTCGACCCCGGCCTCCTGGGCGGCGGCCAGCAGGTGCAGGATCGTGTTGGTGGAGCCGCCCATCGCGATGTCCAGCGCCATCGCGTTCTCGAACGCGGCGCGGGTGGCGATGTTGCGCGGCAGCACCGACTCGTCGTCGCCGCCGTAGTAGCGGTCGGTGATCTCGACGACCGTGCGGCCGGCCTGCTCGTACAGGGCGCGGCGGCCGGTGTGGGTGGCCAGCAGCGAGCCGTTGCCGGGCAGCGAGAGGCCGATCGCCTCGGTCAGGCAGTTCATCGAGTTGGCGGTGAACATGCCGGAGCAGGAGCCGCAGGTCGGGCAGGCGTTCTCCTCGATGATCGAGATGTCCGCGTCGGAGACGTTCTCGTTCACCGCCTGGGAGATCGCGTCGACCAGGTCCAGCTTGCGGACGGTGCCGTCGACCAGGGTGGCCTTGCCGGCCTCCATCGGGCCGCCGGAGACGAAGACCGTCGGGATGTTCAGGCGCAGCGCGGCCATCAGCATGCCGGGGGTGATCTTGTCGCAGTTGGAGATGCAGATCAGCGCGTCGGCGCAGTGCGCGTTGACCATGTACTCGACCGAGTCGGCGATCAGGTCGCGCGAGGGCAGCGAGTACAGCATGCCGTCGTGGCCCATCGCGATGCCGTCGTCGACCGCGATGGTGTTGAACTCGCGCGGGATGCCGCCCGCCTGCTTGATCGCCTCGGAGACGATCCGGCCGACCGGCTGCAGGTGGGTGTGGCCCGGGACGAACTCGGTGAAGGAGTTGGCGACCGCGATGATCGGCTTGCCGAAGTCCTCGCGGGCTACGCCCGCGGCGCGCAGAAGGGCGCGCGCGCCCGCCATGTTGCGACCCTGGGTGACCGTGTTGGACCTCAGCTGGGGCATCGTTGCCGCTCCTTCAGGAGACTCTCGGGGGCTGTCGAGCCTACGCCCGCACCGGCCGTCCCCGGACACGGTGTCCGCGATGCGGTCAGTGCGGGCGCCCCCGGCGGACGCCGCGGCGTTACGGCTTCGGCAGCACGAAGACGTCCAGCAGGTACGGCTCGACCACCTGCCCGTCCGGGAACTCGGCGAGCAGCGCCGCCCGCTCCGCGGCCAGGACCGGGGCCCGCTGCTCCGGGGTCAGCACCGCGAAGTACGAGCGGGAGGTCAGGTCGTCGATCACCTGGTCCACCGGGACGGTCCGCTCCCAGCGCAGCCGGGCCGAGCGCACCTCCAGGCCCGAGGCCGTCAACTGATCGGGCCGGGCGTTCCCCCCGCCGGTGTAGTGGTAGGTCGACAGGGCCGTCCTCATCCGCTCCTGCTGGGCGGCCAGCCACGGCACCTCGTAGTCCTTGACGTTCCACCACACCGCGAGCGCCCCGCCCGGACGCAGCACCCGTTGCGCCTCCGGGATCGAGCGCTCCGGGTCGGTCCAGTGGAACGCCTGGGCGTACGCCACGAAGTCCACCGAGGCGTCGTGGAACGGCAGTTCGTCGCCGGCGGCCTTCACCACCGGGATCTGCGGGCTGACCTCGCGCAGCACCGCCGCCATCCCCTCGCTCGGCTCGACCGCCACCACCCGGGCGCCCCGCCCGGCCAGCAGCCTGGTCGCGATGCCGGTGCCCGCACCCACGTCCAGCACGTCGGCGCCGTCCAGCGGACGGCCGGACAGCCGCTCCAACTCGTCGAACAGCTCCGCCGGGTAGGACGGCCGGGCGGCCTGGTACTGCGCGGCCACCGGGCCGAAGGAGTTGGCGTGCGCCTTGAGGTCGTACATCGGGGAGTCCTCCTCGACCGGGGATACGTTGGTCATACGGTCGGACCCTAGAGCCGGACACGCGGCCCGCGCACGGGTTCCTCTGTGGGCGGACGGCCCTTCAGTCACCGGGCCGGGCCGTCGCCAGGTGCAGCCTGGTGAACGCCAGCGCCTCCGCCAGGTCCGCCTCCCGCTCCGCCGGTCCGCCCGACTTGCGGGTGTTCACCTCCAGCACCACGTGCCCGTCGAAGCCCGTCCGCGCGAGGCGCTCCAGCAGCTGGGCGCACGGCTGCTTCCCGCGCCCCGGGATCAGGTGCTCGTCCTTCCCTGACCCCGACCCGTCCGCCAGGTGCACGTGCGCCAGCCGGTCGCCCATCCGGTCCACCAGCTCGAACGCGTCCGTCCTGGACGTCGCCGCGTGCGACAGGTCCACGGTGAAGTGCCGGTACGCCTCGTCCGTGACGTCCCAGCCCGGCGCGTACGCCAGCACCTCGCGGTCCCGGTAGCGCCACGGGTACATGTTCTCCACCGCGAACCGGACGTCCGTCTCCCCCGCCATCCGCCCGATCCCCGCCACGAACTCCTTGGCGTACTGCCGCTGCCACCGGAACGGCGGGTGCA
This sequence comes from Kitasatospora sp. NPDC057198, assembly GCF_042670125.1. Taxonomy (NCBI): domain Bacteria; kingdom Bacillati; phylum Actinomycetota; class Actinomycetes; order Kitasatosporales; family Streptomycetaceae; genus Kitasatospora; species Kitasatospora sp. NPDC057198. The sequence continues at coordinate 9,715 of NZ_JBHUWH010000195.1, forward strand.
CCACCACGGTGTCCGCCCCCAGCCGCTCGGCCGCCTTCCGGGCCCGCACCAGCTTCGTCCACGGATCCGTGCTCCACACCCGCTGGGTGATCAGCAGGCACGGCGCGTGCACCGCGAGGATCGGCACCCCGTGCTCGTCCGAGAGCCGCCGCAGCGCGTCCACGTCCTGGCTCACCGGGTCGTTCCACACCATCACCTCGACGCCGTCGTACCCCAGCCGCGCCGCCAGCTCGAACGCCGTCCCGGTCGTCGACGGGTACACCGAAGCCGTCGACAGCGCCACCTTCGTGTCCGGCACGTGCAGCGCCGGATGCGGCGGCGGCAGCACCGGCCGCTCCAACTTCCGCCGCGCCGCCCTGGCGGCCCGCGCCGCCTTCAACGGCAGGGGGCCGCGCCTCGACCGCCGCTCGTCCGCCGAATCCGCCACGCCAACCAGACTAAGTCAGACCAGGACGAGCCGAGCGAAGCGCACACAGGAGGCACACATCCGGGGCGCGGGGAGACCTGCTGCGCTGAGGCGAAACCGGGGGCGCGGGGAACTGCGCGGGCAACCGAGCACGCACAGCCAGGTCGCGAAGCAGGACGAGCACTTGCACTGTCTCGCAATCCTGCCGGCGTTCACCTCCCGCTTCGCGCAGTTCCCCGCGCCCCCATCTGCACCCAACGCTTCATGCTTCGATCGCGACGCGGTTCTCCTGCCCGTCCAGCGAGTCCAGCCGGCGCAGGATGATGCCCTCGCGCAGGGCCCACGGGCAGATGTCGAGTTCCTCCAGGCCGAAGAGGTCCATCGCCGCGTCGGCGACCAGTGCTCCGGCCAGGAGCTGGCGGGCGCGGCCGGGCGAGACGCCGGGGATCTGGGCGCGTTCGCCCGGTGTCATCGCGGCGAGGCGCGGCAGCCACGCGGACAGGCCGGCCCGGCTGAGCCTGCGGGGGACGCGGACGCCCGCGCCCTCGGGGGCGGCGCCGGTCATCCGGGCAAGCTGCTTGAAGGTCTTGGAGGTGGCGACGGCGTGGTCGGGCGGGCCGAGCCGGGCGAAGTCGCCGACCGAGCCGGCGATCTCGGCGCGGATGTGGCGCCGCAGTTCGCGCAGGTCGCCGGGGTCGGCGATCTCGCCGGGGAGGCGGGAGGTGAGCCGGCCGGCGCCGAGCGGGAGGGAGGTGGCGACGTCGGGCTGCTCGTCGATGCCGCAGGCGATCTCCAGCGAGCCGCCGCCGATGTCGAGGTTGAGCAGCCGGCCGGAGGACCAGCCGAACCAGCGGCGGACGGCGAGGAAGGTGAGCCGGGCCTCGTCCTGGCCGGACAGGACGGTGAGCGCGACGCCGGTCTCGTCCTCGACCCGGCGCAGCACCTCCTCGCCGTTGGCGGCCTCCCGGACGGCGGAGGTGGCGAACGGCAGCAGGTCGACGACGCCCTTGTCCTCGGCGACCCGGAGCGAGGAGGCGACCATCGAGACCAGGCGTTCGACGCCCACCGCGCTGATCGCCCCGTCCTCCTCCAGCAGTTCGGCGAGGCGGAGTTCGGCCTTGTGGGAGTAGGCGGGCAGCGGGGCCGCGCCGGGGTGGGCGTCCACCACGAGGAAGTGGACGGTGTTGGAGCCTACGTCGAGCACACCGAGTCGCATGACCGTCCAACCTAGCCCAACGCGGTGACCAGCAGGGGTGCGGAAAAGGTCACAGCATGCCGTCCCAGAGCTGTTCGACGATCACGGCCCACCAGTTCTCCGGGTCGCGCAGCGCCGTCCGGTCGAGTCCGGCCAGCGCCCACTGGAGTTCGGCGACGGCGGGGCCGGCCTGCTCGGGCGGGAGGTCGAGCAGGGCGGGGCGGCGTTCGGCGTACAGGGCCAGTGAGCGGGTGAAGGCGGTGAGGTCGGCGTTGCAGTAGCGGGCCTCGCAGGTGTCGGGGTCGACGGCGCGGACCCTGCCCTGGGCGGTGTCGACGGTGATCAGCGCCCAGCCGTCGGTGCCGAGCAGGCGCTGGCCGAGCAGGGCGGTGCGGGCGGCGGCGGTGGCCCGGCGGCCGCGGCCGAGCGCGGCGAGGTGCTCGGCGAGGTCGGGCAGCGGCGGGGCGGCCTGTTCGGCGATGCCGTCGGCCTCGGGCAGGTGCAGGGTGAACAGGCCGGGGACCTCGCGGGGCAGCCCGGTGTGCCGCAGCGGGCGGGCGACGGCCTCGGGCAGGTCGGCGGCGAGCGTCTCGGCCTGTTCGAAGCGGCGGGCGCCGTCCTCGCCGAACAGCGCGGCCAGCCGCTTGCCGAGGGCGGTCCCGTCCTCGGGCTGGGCGGGCGGCACGGAGACCGGGAACGGCACCCGGTTGTGGCCGCTGCGGGTGCGGGCCACCAGGGCCCGCACGGCGGCCGCCCGGTGGTCGTGGCGCGGCCCGTACGGCTGCTCGAACTCCAGCCGGACGCCGGGGAGCTGGTCGGCGACGGCCTGCTCGGAGTAGCCGCCGGGCAGCATCGACAGGCGCAGGTCGGTGCGCAGCGCGACCAGGCGGTCGGCCGGGACGCCCTGTTCGGCGAGCTGCTGCCGGGCGCGCAGGGCGGGGTGCGGGCGGCCGTGCGCGGAGTGGACGGTCAGGGAGCGCAGTTGGTCCTTGTCGTCCCGGTAGCTGAGGGTGGCCCGGGTGCCGGGGCCGGTGACCGGCGGCCGGGACGGGTCGTGGCTGCCCGCGCCGAGGCGGTCGCGGTGCAGCTGCTCGACCACCGGCACCGGGACGGACGGGTAGACGACGAGTTCGCCGGTGGCCCGGTCGACCACGGCGCAGGCCGCGCCGATCTCCTCGGGGGCGCGGCGGGCGCCGGTGAGCGGGTCGGTGAGGAGCGGCGCGGGCTCCGGCCAGAGCACCCAGCCGAGGTCGAACTCGTGGCACCTGACAGGCCGTGAACCCTCCTGCGGGAGGTCGCCGTTGACCCAGCGGTGGGCGGTGGCGAGGGCCTGCTCGCGGGTGATCATCGGCTGGTGCTCCCGGTGGTGGTGCGGTGGATGGTGAGCCGGGAACGCGGCGGCGCGGGCTCGGTGGCGGGCTCGGGGCGGTCGGCGTCCGGTCCGCCCGCGCCGACCAGGACCGGCTCGGGCTCCGCCTCGGCGGCCGGCGCCGGGGCGTCCTCCGGGGCGTGCGCCGGGACGGCGACGGTGGCGGGCAGCGGCGCGGTCAGGTCGATCGGCCGGTCGGCGGCGTCCACCGCGATCGCCCACAGGCCGTGGTCGGCCGGGTAGAGCGGGGCGGGCGCGGCGTAGCCGGTCTGGTGGTCGAGGTAGCTGAGCACGCCCTTGTGGTTGACCGCGTTCCAGGTGTGCGAGCGGCCGAACGCGTCGACGGTGAGCAGCACGGCGCGGGTGCCGGTGCCGTGGGCGAGCAGGGCCTGGCCGAGCTTGCCGTGGGCGTCGGGGCCGTCGCCGAGGTCGAGGAAGCGGGTGCCGAGTTCGAGTTCGGCGCGGTCGCGGCCGCCGCGCTCGCCGGCCGGGCCGTCGGGCAGCCGGGGCGCGGCGCAGGTCGGCGTGCCGCCGAGGGTGTCCACGGCGGACAGCGACACGTCCACGCAGTTGTTGGCGCGCCCGCTCTCGGCGGGGCCGCCGCCGTTGAGCACCTCGATCCACTCGCCGACCATCGGGTCCGGCGCGGGCACCGGGGTGCGGCGCACCGCCTCGGCCTGGTGCGCCGGGTCGACCGGGCCGAGCCCGCCGGGCAGGCCGTACGGGCGGCTGTCGGCGAGGACGCGCTCGCGCTCGCCGGCCGCCAGCGGGCCGGCGGCGCCGCCGCGGCGGCCGTAGGCGTACACCACCCCCGCCGCCGACCCCTGCCCGGGGGTGTCCGGCCGGCCCAGCACGGGGGTGGCGGGGGGGGGCCGGCCGGCCACAGGCGGCGCGGGGGTGCCGGGCCCCGGGC
>NZ_JBHUWH010000196.1:0-13495 GCF_042670125.1 Kitasatospora sp. NPDC057198
GACCCGACCGTCCCCCGCCGGGCGGCCCCGGACCGGACCGACCGGACGTCAAGGGTCGGCCAAACCAACGGTGTTGGCCGCCCGCGGCGCCCGGGCGGGGGACAATGCTGCTCGGGCCCCGCCGCGGCGGCCCGCCGACGTGCGCCGGACGACCGGACGACCGGACGAGCAGGGGGAAGCACCGCCGATGCAGCATCCAGCCGAGGGCAGCCCCGACGGCACCACCACGGTGCTCCAGCCCGGATTCCTCGCCTCGCTGTTCCGCGAGCTCGGCGCCGACGAGGACGAGGACCCCACCACCGAAGGCCGCACCACCGCGGACCCCACCACCGAAGGCCCCGCTGCCGGGGGCCCCGCCGCCGGACCGGCTCCGACCGTGCTGCCCCCGCGGTCCGGACCGGACGGAGCGGCGGACGACCCGGTCGCCGCGCACGGCCGGGCCGCCGCGCTCACCCACCACCGCACCCTCGCCGTCCAGGCCGAGCACCAGCACCTCGCCGACCTGCTGCGCCGGGCCGCCCAGCCGGTCTCCGCGATGGACTTCGAGAGCCAGCTGCGCAGCTACCAGCCCCGGCCCTTCCCGGACGACGGCCCGCAGGCCGAACCCGAGCCCGCCTGGGCCGACTTCGCGCCGCCCGAACCCGCCGACCCCGACCCCGACCAGCCCCGCTCGCGCCGCCTGCTCGACTCCGGCTACCAGCGCGAACTGGCCCAGGCCCGGCTGCGCCACCAGCGCGCGCTGCGCGAGTGGCGCACCCGGCAGGCCGAACTCGCCGACAGCGGCGCCGTCGCCGCCCGCCAGGCCCACGAGGAGGCCGAGCGGGCCCGCGCCCGCGCCGTCCAGGAGTACAACGACAGCCTGGAGGAGTGCCGCCGCGCCTACCGGCAGGCCGAGCCCGCCGCCGTCGAGTCGCTGCTGGAACGCGCCCTGGCCGCCGCCGAGGGCGCCACCCGGGACCTGCCCGCCCCCTGCCGCGCCGTGTTCCGCGCCCTGACCCGCACCGCCGTCCTCGACCTCGACCTGCCGCCGCTGGACACCGTCCCCGCACTGGCCGGCTACCGGCTCACCGAGGCCGGCGAGACCGAACCCGTGCCCCGCCCCGCCGCCGACGTCCGCACCGACTACCTTCGGCTGGCCGCCCGGCTCGCGCTGCGCGCCCTGCAGGCCGCCGACGCCGTCGACACCGACGAGGTGCTGGCCGGCGTCGTCCTGAACGGCTGGCTGCGCGTCCCCGGGCAGCCCCCGCAGTGCCTGCTCAGCGTCGACGCCGACCGTGACGCGCTGGCCCGCACCCGGCTCGTCCCCGACGCCGGGCACCTCGGCGACGAGGGCGCGGACGGCGGCGTCTACGCGGAGGCCGAGCACGACGAGTCGCTGCTGCGGCTGCGCGCGCTGGCCGCCGTGATCACCCCCGACCCGTACGCGGGCGAGGCCGTGCAGCCCTGGGGCAGCGCCTCCTCGGCGGTGCCCGCGCTCGACGAGCTGTCGCCCGGCGAGTTCGCCCTGCTGGTGCGCGCCGTCCTCACCGCGGGCGGCCTGCGGGACTGGAGCGTGCGGCTGCGCGGCCCGGCCGGCCTGGTCGCCACCGCCGAGGGCGACCCCGGCAGCGGACTGCCCGGCCGCTGGGTGGTCTGGGCCTCCCGCGGCCCCGGCCCGGTCACCGCCGAGGAGATCGCCACCCTCGCCGAGGCCGTCCGCGAGGAGGGCGCCGACCGCGGCCTGCGGATGACCTGCGGCCGGTTCACCGAGGAGGCGCTCGACCTCACCGGCGAGGACCGCCACCAGCGCATCCACCTGATGGACGGCCCCGGCATCCGCGAACTCGCCCGCACCCACCTGGAACTGCCGCTGACCCTGTGACGCCGCCGGGAGCCGGGGTGAGCCGGGGTGAGCCGGGGTGAGCCGCGGGGAAGCGGCGGGAAGTGACGGGTTCGCCCGGCGGTCGGCCCGACGGGCTGTCAGGCTGGGAGCGTGGAGAACCGATTCCCCGGCCACCGGAGCGACCGGCGCGCGGCCGCGCAGGCCGTCCGGCAGACGGCCGAGCACGAGCGCGAACTGGCGATGGCCGAGATGTACGCCGAGTGCGGGCTGCTGCGCGAGCTCGCCGAGTCGGCCGGCGTCCGCCTCGACGACACCGTCGACTCGCTGACCGCCCTCGACCAACTGCTGCCCCGCTGGCGCGACGACCCGCAGGTCTCCCAGTGGCTCGGCACCGACGCCGGCCTCTACCTCGGCACGGTGATCCGCCGCCGGGTGCCGGGCGCCCGCTGGCGGCTCGCCGCCGACGGCCGCCCGCTGATGGTGCTCGGCACCGGCTTCGAGCTCGACGCCACCGCGATCGGCCGCGACTGGGCCGTGCAGGGCGCCCCGCAGCTCGCCGCGGTCTACCGGGCGGCCGGCGACGGCTGAGCGCCGCGCAGGGCGCCCCGCCCGCGGGCGTCACCCCGACGGTCCGTCCGGGCGGCGCGCCGCCGGTGCCTCCCGCAGGCTGGTCGCAGGGCCCGGCACCGTCCGGCCCGGGCCGGACGGACTGGATGCCCGTGGGCAGCGGTCAGCGCAGCCGTCCGGCCCCCGGCACCGTGACGGGGAGGCCGAAACTGACCGCCGTGCTGGTCGCCGCGGGCGCCTTCCTGATGACCCTGATCGGCGGCTACGTCGCCCAGCGCACCGGGGACCGCCGCCACCTCGTCCTCGGCTTCGCCGCCGGACTGATGCTCGGCGTGGTCGCCTTCGACCTGCTGCCCGAGGCGATGGAACAGGCCCCGCAGCAGCTGCACGGCGTCCCCGAGGCGCTGCTGATGTTCGCCGCCGGGTTCCTCACCATCCACGTCGTCGAACGCGCCGTCGCCATCCACCGCGGCCACGAGGGCGAGTACGCCGCGCACAGCCACGGCCACGCGCACGGCCACGCGCAGGGCGCGGGCCACGGCGAGCGGCAGCGCGAGCAGGGCGTCGGGATCGCGGCGGCCTCCGCGCTGGTCGTGCACAGCATGATGGACGGCTTCGCGATCGGCGCCGCGTTCCAGGCCGGGACGACGGTCGGCACGGTCGTCGCCATCGCCGTCGTCGCGCACGACTTCGCGGACGGCTTCAACACGTACACCCTCACCCGGCTGTACGGGAACGACCGGCGGCGGGCCGTCGCCCTGCTGTTCGCCGACGCGCTCGCACCCGTCACCGGGGCCGGGATCACGCTGCTGTTCACCATCCCCGAGCAGCTGCTCGGGCTCTACCTCGGGTTCTTCGGCGGCTTCCTGATGTACCTGGCGACCTCCGACATCCTGCCCGAGGCGCACAGCCCGCACCCGTCCAAGGGCACCCTGGCGTGCACGCTGCTGGGGGTGGGGTTCATGTGGCTGGTGGTGGGGCTGGCGTGACGGGGGGCGCCTCCGGCGGGGCGGGGCGGCTGCCGGGGCGGGGTCACGGGGTGGGGCCGGCCTCGTAGGCTTCCTCGGCGTGCCGCAGGGCGCGGAGCAGGGCGTCCTGTTCGGCGGGGCTGACCGGCCCGAAGTACTCCTGGGCGACCTCGTGCCGGACCCGGGAGATCCGCTCCAGCGCGTGGTGCCCGTCCGGGGTGAGGACCAGGCGCACCGCGCGGCGGTCGGCCGGGTCGGGGGTGCGGGCGACCAGGCCGGCCTCCTCCAGGGCGTCGACCACGGTGGTGGCGGAGCGCGGGGCGATGTGCAGCCGCTCGGCGAGCTCGCTCAGCCGCATGGTCCGGGCGCTCTCGCAGCCGGGCGCGTGGGCGAGGGTGCGCAGGGCCCGGCCCTGGGCGGGGGTGAGGCCGTACGGCTCCAGCCGCTGCATGGTCCGTCGGCGGATCCGCTTCATCGCCCTGGTCAGCGCGTCGGCGAGTTCCGCTGCGGTGTCGGCGGGGCCCGGGGAGGTCATGGGCACAGGGTAGCGGTCGGGTCGGGGCCGGTACGGAGGGTGATCGATCTCGCCTCGATAACTTGTTGAGCTTGGCTCAGTAAACGAGTAGCTTGGGCGAGCCCGAGCGCCCCCGCGCCTTCGATCCGAGGAGTCCGTCATGGCCCGCTCCACCGCCCGCGTCAGCACCGACCGCCCCGCCCGCTACGCCAAGCAGCTCGCCGCCCACATGGGCCGCAAGGTCCCCGCCGAGTGGTCAGAGGAGACCGGCCGCGGCTCGCTCGTCTTCGGCGCCGGCCGGGCCGAACTCACCGCCGGGGACGGCGCGCTGCTGCTGTCCGTGGAGGGCGCCGAGGAGAGCCTCGCCCAGCTGGAGGACGTGGTCGGCCGCCACCTGGTCCGCTTCGGCACCCGCGACGAGCTGGTCGTCGCCTGGCAGCGCGACGGCGGGGCGGCCGGCACCGTCCAGCGCCTCACCGGCGAGGAGGGCTGACCGCCCCGCGGCCGCGTCCCGCGTCCGCTCAGCCCTGGCGCAGCGGGGGCATCGGCACCGGCACGTCGAAGGCCGCGGCCCCCGCGCCGACCCCGCCCTCGCAGCTGTTCGGCGGCGCGGTGGTCACGCCCCGGGTGGACGGCTTCTCGGCCGCCCAGAACATGAAGCCCAGCAGCCCGGACGTCGTCCCCGCCCCGTTCGGCGCGGCGCTCCGCACCCAGTCGCCGGTGGCCTTCTGCACCGAGTTCGCGAAGTCGTTGCACTCGGGCCGGACCTTCGAGCCCTCCGCGATGTACAGGCTGCCGGTGAACTTCGCCGGGGCCAGCGGCGGGATCGCCGGGTTGTAGGTCGGCTTGCCGTCCAGGTGCTCCTGCCAGTTGGCGGTCGCCGAGGAGGCGGCCGGCTGCCTGCTCGGCACCATCGCGTTGGCGTAGTCCAGCACCGGGTGCGCGGTGGTCAGCCAGTTCGCGGTGGCGTACTGGTCGATGCCGATCAGCCAGCGGTCCCCGGCGGCCACGTCGATGGTCAGCCGGGCGGCCGGGTCCGCGCCCGAGGCGTCGTACGGGTGGGCGGCCCGGTAGGCGTCCACGAACGCCTGCAGGCCGGTCAGGTTCGGGCTGTTGCTGTTCTCGTAGTCGATCTCGATGCCCACGCCGAGCCTGCTCGCCAGCGCCGCCGCCTTCTGGCCGAGCAGCGTGCCGTTCCGGGCCAGCGCGGTGTCCCAGTCGCCGGTGTACGTGATGCCGCCGATGGAGAGCATCACCCGGATGCCGTGCGCGGTGAAGTAGTCCACCACCTGCTGGTTCATGCCGACCGGCACCCCGGCCGCGTTCCCGGCGTCGGTGGTGCCGTCCAGCAGCCGCAGCGGGTTGACGAAGCTCAGCACCACCACGTTCACCGAGGGCCGGCCGTCGCCGCGGTCGACCAGCCAGTGGTTGGCGGCGTCGAACCCGGCCATGTCGCGCACCTTCGCCCAGGTGCAGGCGTCGTCGCTGCAGTGCCAGGCGCCGTACACCTGCATCGGGGAGGCCGCCGCCGCGGCCGGTTGGACCGGCAGCGCCGTCACCGCCAGGGCGAGCAGCGAGGCCGCCACCGAGAAACGCGTCATGGGCATGACTGGGGAACGCACATTCGCCTCCCGGCGATCGCGTGCTGATGGGTGGGGAACAGGGTGCGCGCGGGCCGGGTGGGCGTCAATGGTCTGGACCGAACCGGCCGGTGACGGACCGTCAGTCCCCAGGTCGCGGCTGGTCCGGCAGCAGGCGCGGCAGCAGCCGGTGCAGCAGTCGGTGCAGCCCGAGCAGCAGCAGGCCGGCCAGGCACCAGCTCGCCAGCACGTCCAGCAGCCAGTGGAAGTCGCTCCACACCAGGCCCGCCCCCACCCCCAGGCAGACCAGCGCGGCCACCGCGCCCACCCGCCGCCCGGCCGCCACCGGCAGCACCCGGGCCAGCAGCAGCGCCGCCGTCCCGTACGCGATCGAGGAGGTCGCCGTGTGGCCCGACGGGTACCAGCCCCACTGGCTGCCGGCCAGCGGCACCCCGTACGGGCCCGGCCGGGCGAACCACACCTTCGCCGGCACCACCAGCAGCGGGACCAGCACCGCGGCCACCACCGCCACCGGCACCGGCACCCACCAGCGCGGACGCCCCCCGCGCCGGGCCAGCCAGGCCGCCAGGCCCGCGCACCCCAGCAGCACCGGGACCGCGACCAGCCCGCCGCCCAGGTCCGACAGCGCCACGCCCAGGTGGTTCAGCAGCGCCGAACCGATCGCCCGGCGCAGCCGCCGCACCCCGTCGCGCACCGCCGTGTCCACCCCCAGCAGCGGCCCGTCCACCGCGACCTGCCAGGAGACGACGGCCAGCACCACCGCGAGCGCCACGGCCAGGACGGCAAAAATCGGCCGCCCCGGAGCAGGGGGGAGAGCTCCGGGGCGGCCAAGGCGATCGCCGCGCCGTGCGGCCCGGGGGGTGTGGGCGGGACGGCCGGTCGATCGGTCAGGTGCGTCCGCCTCGGCGGCGGACGGAGTGGTGGGCAGTGGGTGCTGTTCGCTGTCCATCTGTGATGACAGTACGTCAAAGCCGAGGCCGGGAACGGCGGACCCGCCATCGTGCACAGCATCTTCACCACCGGCGGGGCAACCTCCACCCGGTCGGCCGACAGCCGGACGCGCGGGGGCGGAGCGGGATCCGCCCCGCCCCGACCCCGCGCCGCCCACCAGCGGATCCGTCCGTTCCGGAAGCCCGGATCAGACCGCCGCGAAGGCCGACTCCAGGATGTCCAGGCCCTCGGTCAGCAGGTGCTCCGGGATCACCAGCGGCGGCAGGAAGCGCAGCACGTTGCCGTAGGTGCCGGCGGTCAGCACCACCAGGCCCTCCGCGTGGCACGCCTTCGCGATCGCCGCGGTCGCCTCCGGGTCCGGCTCCTTGCCGCCCGGCTTCACCAGCTCCACCGCGATCATCGCGCCGCGGCCGCGGACCTCGCCGATGCGCACCCGGTCGGAGTCGGCGAACTTCTCCTGCATCGCCCGCAGCCGGCCCAGCATGACCTCGCCGATCCGCCGCGCCCTGCCGTTCAGGTCCTCGGACTTCATGGTCTCGATCGCGCCCAGCGCGGCCGCGCAGGCCACCGGGTTGCCGCCGTAGGTGCCGCCCAGGCCGCCCGCGTGCGCGGCGTCCATGATCTCGGCCCGACCGGTCACGGCCGCCAGCGGCAGACCGCCGGCGATGCCCTTCGCGGTGGTGATCAGGTCCGGGACGACGCCCTCGTCCTCGCACGCGAACCACTGGCCGGTGCGGCAGAAACCGGTCTGGATCTCGTCCGCCACGAACACGATCCCGTTCGCCTTCGCGAACTCCACGACCGCCGGCAGGAAGCCCTTGGCCGGCTCGATGAAGCCGCCCTCGCCCTGGATCGGCTCGATGATGATCGCCGCGACGTTCTCCGCGCCGATCTGCTTGGTGATGACCTCGATCGCCTGCGCGGCGGCCTCGGCGGCGCAGTTCTCCGCGCCCGTCAGCCAGCGGTACGGGTACGCCACCGGCACCCGGTAGATCTCCGGCGCGAACGGGCCGAAGCCCTGCTTGTACGGCATGTTCTTCGCCGTCAGGCCCATGGTCAGGTTGGTGCGGCCGTGGTAGCCGTGGTCGAACACCACCACGGCGGTCCGCTTGGTGTAGGCGCGGGCGATCTTCACCGCGTTCTCCACCGCCTCGGCACCCGAGTTGAACAGCGCGGTGCGCTTGTCGTGGTCGCCCGGGGTCAGCTCGTTCAGCTGCTCCGCCACCGCCACGTAGCCCTCGTACGGGGTCACCATGAAACAGGTGTGCGTGAACGCGGCCAGCTGCTCGGTCGCCCGCGCCACCACGGCCGCGGCGCTGTTGCCCACGTTCGTCACGGCGATGCCCGAACCGAAGTCGATCAGGCTGTTGCCGTCCACGTCCTCCAGCACGCCGCCGCCGGCCCGCGACACGTACACCGGCAGCGTGGTGCCCACGCCGGCCGGGACCGCGCCGAGCTTGCGAGACTGCAGCTCCTGCGACTTCGGGCCGGGGATCGCGGTGACCAGTCGGCGCTCCTGCGGGAGCGGCGTTGCAGCGCTCATCTGTCTTCTCCAAGTTCTTGACGCGGTAGTCGCAGGCTACGACCGGCCGCGCGGCGCGGGCATGCGCCACTCGGTAGTGCTCGGACGACCCAATTGTCCGGCGCGGCCAGTGGCCGAAGATCGGCTGCGCGCCCGCGCACTCCACTACATTGGCCCCCGGGTGTGTCGGTGGGACGGCGGAGCGGGTATGGCACCGCCGGCAACGTAGGAGGGGCCCGAAGTGGAACTGAACGACGCGAGAACCCAGCACACCCACCCCCATCTCCCCCCGCCCCGCACCCCCTTCCACCTCCTCACCTGGGCCACCGCCCCCCGCCCCGAGACCGCGCCCGGCATCTACCGGCAGAACCACACGCCCCACGACCCGAAGGCCGCCGAACAGGCCAGGACCCCGGCGGGGCCGCTGCTGCTGCGGGCGGCGCTCAACCTGCTGGTGGCCCTCTTCCTCTACCGGTACGTGGTCGAGGCCGAGGTGTTCCTGATCCAGGCCGTCGGCCTGGGGACCCAGCTCACCAGTGCGCTCGCCAACCCGATCGCCCTGCTGCTGGGAGGGATCGCCGCGGTCCTGGAGATCTGGGTCTTCGGCAGGATGGGCCGCTGGCGCGAGGTCGGCCGCCGCTTCCTGCTCCCGCTGCTGTCCCACACCGTCACCGAGGCGCCCGTGCCCCCCGAGGAGGCGCCCGTCGTGGACGTGTGGGCCGAGCTGCGGCCGGCCGGCGAGGCCGTGCGGCGGCTGGACGGGGAGCCGGCCGGGGACGTGGACTACGTGCGGCTGCACCAGGCGTGGCGGACGGTGGGGACGGACCCGGTCGCGTGGCAGGAGTTCGCGGGGCAGCTGGCGGCCAGGGGCGCGGCGGCCTGCGCGCACCCGTCCGAGCAGCGGGACCTGCCGGGCGGGCGGGCGGCGCGGCACGACCTGCTGGTGCGCCAGGTGCGGCTGGGCACGGCGCAGGACGTGCCGAAGAACCCGGTCACCCACCGCAACGCCGGGTTCGCGCTGGACCCGTCGGTGCTGGGCACCTCGCTGCTCGCCGTCGGCCCGGCCGGCACCGGGAAGACCGCCTCGCTGGCCCGCCCGGTCGCCGAGGCGCTGTGCCTGCAGGCGCTGGCGGGCGCGGCCTGCGCGGTGGTGGTCGGCGCGGCCGACGCGAACCTCGGGCCGGACGACTGGTACGACGTGGTGATCGCCCCCGGCGACCCGGAGGCCCCGTACGGCCTGGACCTGTACGGTGCGGCGCCGCACTCGGACGAGGCGGCGGCCCGGCTGGCGGACGCGCTGCTGCCGGACGAGCTGGCGCCGCGGGCGGAGAGCGCGCGGGCCGCGATGCAGCAGGTGGTCGGGCCGTACCGGGCGGCGTACGGCGGTTACCCGGGGGTGCGGGCGCTGCGGGCGCTGCTGGCGGGGGACGGGGAGGGCTGGGCGGAGCTCGGCGAGCGGCTGCGCAAGTCGGGCCGGTGGGCGGAGTTCGAGGCGGACCTGCAGCAGCGCGAGCGGATGCACGGCCGGGCCGACGACCCGGGGGCGCTGCTCGCGGACCGGCTCGCGCTGCTGGACCGGCCGGCGCTGGCGGCCGGGTTCTCCGGCGGCCCGGGGGCCAAGCCGGCGTTCGCGATGCGGGCCCTGGAGCACCCGCTGCGGGTGCGGGTGAAGCTGCCCGAGCGCAGCCACCCGGAGGCCGCCCGGATCCTGTCGCGGCTGCTGCTGGGCCAGTTCACCCAGGCCGCGGCCGACCGTCGGGACCGCGAGCTGTTCGCCGGGATGGTGCTGGACGACGCGACCGCCGCGGTCGACGCGCAGGCGGTGCGCGGGGTGCAGCGGCTGCGCGGCGCCAACGCGGGCGTGGTGCTGCTGCTGCGCACGCTGTCGGACCTGCCGGAGGCGCTGCGGGCGCCGCTGTTCGGCGCGGTCGGCAACCGGATGGCGTTCCCCGGCATCGCGCCCTGGGACGGCCGGCTGTTCTCCGAGGCGTGGGGCACCCACCTGGTCCGGGAGACCGCGGTGACGCACGTGCCGGACACCTCCGGAGGAACGGTTCGCCGGGCCGGGCGGCTGGTGCGCAAGGCGCTGTCCGGCACCACCGCGCAGACCGAGTCGGTCACCACCCGGGACGTCGAGCGGCACCGCTGGTCGCCGTCCGACCTGGCGCACGCGCTGCCGTCCGGGCACGCGGTGGTCTCGCTGACCTCGGTGACGGGGGAGCAGGTGCCGCCGCTGCTGGTGGACCTGCGGCACTGAGCGGGGAGGCGGCGGCGGGTCGCGGACCGGTCATCGTTGGGTCACGGAAGCTACGGACCGGCGGATTCCGGCACCCCGGGTTGTCCGGAGCGTCCATAATGGGGGGAGATCCCTCACTCGCCCGGCCGCAACGGCGCGGCCAGGTCGAACCACCGAAGGTGCCATGCCCCCCACTCTCGCCTCCGTCGTCCGCAGCACCGCGCTCCACCTGACGGTGCTGGCCGGCGCGGACCACCTGGAACGACCCGTCCGCTGGGTGCACACCAGTGAGCTGGACGACCCCACCCCCTTCCTGGAGGGGGGCGAGCTGCTCCTGACCACCGGCATCAAGCTGGGCAAGGGCGCCGCCGGGCTGCAGGCGTACGTGCACCGGCTGGCCGACGCGGGCGTGGTCGGCCTCGGGCTGGGCGTCGGCCTCTCGCACAGCGAGGTGCCGCAGGCGCTGGTGGAGGCCGCCGCGCAGCGCGGGCTGCCGCTGCTGCGGGTGCCGGAGGCGACGCCGTTCATCGCGATCTCCAAGACCGTCTCGGCGGCGCTGGCCGCCGAGCAGTACGAGGCCGTCACCACCAGCTTCGAGGCCCAGGAGGAGCTGACCCGGGCCGCGCTCGGCAAGGACGGCACCACCGCGATCGTCCGCCGGCTGGCCGCCCGGCTCGGCGGCTGGGCCGCGCTGTACGACGGCTCCGGCGCGCTGTCCGCGGTCGCCCCCGACTGGGCCGCCCGGCGGGCCGGCCGGCTGGCCGCCGAGGTCGACCGGCTGCGCCGCCGCCCGGCCCCGTCCAGCGCCGCCCTGCAGGGCCGGGCCGGGACGATCGACACCGCCGACGAGGACTACGTGGTGGTCCAGTCGCTCGGGGCGGACCGCCGGCCGCGCGGCTTCCTGGCGGTCGGCACCGAGGACCGGATCACCCCGACCGAGCGGTACGTGCTGAACGCCGCCGTCGCGCTGCTGACCCTCACCCTGGAGCGCTCGCGCGAGCTGCGGCAGGCCGAGGAGAAGATGGGCGCCGCGCTGCTGCGGATGGTGCTGGCCGGTGAGGTGGGCACCGCCCGGCAGGTCGCCGGCGGGCTGTTCGGCGGCCTGCCCGAGGGCACCGTGCGGGTGCTGGTGGCGGCCGCCGGGCCGGGGCCGGAGGCCGCGGAGGCGCTCGGCGAGCTGGGCGACCGGGCCGAGAACGCCGGCGGCAAGGTCGGCGAGAAGCTGCTGGTGGCCCGCGAGGACGGCCCGCACGGGCCGCGGCTGACGGTACTCGCGCTGGACAACGGCTCGGTGCACCGGGCCTGCCTGGGCGCCGTCGAGGAGCACGAGGGCCTGTCGCTGGGCGTCTCCGCCCCGGCCGCCCTGGAGGAGGCGGGCACCGCCCGGGCCCAGGCCGAGCGGGCCCTCGCGGTCGCCCAGCGCGGCGGCCGGCGCACCGTCGACCACGAGGAGGTCGGGGCCGGCTCGCTGCTGCCGCTGCTCGGCGAGGAGGCGGTCACCGCGTTCGCCGAGGGCCTGCTGCGCCCGCTGCGCGACCACGACCGGACCGCCCGCGGCGACCTGGTCGCCTCGCTGCGGGCCTGGCTCTCCCGGCACGGCCAGTGGGACGCCGCCGCGGCCGACCTGGGCGTGCACCGGCACACGCTGCGCTACCGGATGCGCAGGGTCGAGGAGCTGCTCGGGCGCTCGCTGGACGACACCGACGTCCGGATGGAGCTGTGGCTGGCGCTCAGGTCGGGCGAGGAGTAGCCCGCCGGGTGGGCCGCGGCGTCCTAATCGGACCTCCGGTTTCATCCCGTCCGTCCAATCGGAAACCCCGATGCCGCGCCCTACCGTGAAGGCGACAAGTCTTTCGAGGGAAGGGGCCGGTGCGACCGTGACCACCACTCATGAGTTCTGGCTGGCCGGGCGGCGGGCGAGCGGCGAGACGGCGTTCGAGGTGCGCCACCCGCACGACGGCAGCCTGGTGGCGACGGTCGGCGTGCCGACGGACGAGCAGGTGGAGGAGGCCGTGGCGGCCGCCGCCGCCGCGGTGCCGGTGTTCGCCGCGACCCCGGCGCACCAGCGGGCCGCCGCGCTGGACCACGTCTCCAAGCGGCTGGCCGAGCGCACCGAGGAGATCGCCAAGCTGATCACCGCGGAGAACGGCAAGCCGATCAAGTGGGCGCGCGGCGAGGTCGGCCGGGCCGTGTCGGTGTTCCGCTGGGCTGCGGAGGAGGCCCGCCGGACCAACGGCGAGACCATGCGGCTGGACACCGACCCGGGCGGCACCGGCCGGTACGCGATCGTGCGGCGCTTCCCGCGCGGGGCGGTGCTGGGCATCGCGCCGTTCAACTTCCCGCTGAACCTGGTGGCGCACAAGGTGGCCCCGGCGATCGCGGTGGGCGCGCCGATCATCCTGAAGCCCGCCCCGGCCACCCCGCTGTCCGCCCTGGTGCTCGGCGAGATCCTGGCCGAGACCGACCTGCCGGCCGGCTCCTGGAGCGTGCTGCCGGTGGAGAACGCCAAGATGCCCGCCCTGGTGCAGGACGAGCGCCTGCCGGTGATCTCGTTCACCGGTTCGGACAAGGTCGGCTACCAGATCATGGACTCGGTGCCGCGCAAGCACGTCACCCTGGAGCTCGGCGGCAACGCCGCGGCCGTGGTGCTGGCCGACTGGAGCTCCGAGGCGGACCTCGACTGGGCGGCGGGCCGGATCGCGCTGTTCGCCAACTACCAGGGCGGCCAGTCCTGCATCTCGGTGCAGCGGGTGATCGCCGACGCGAGCGTCTACGACCGCCTGGTGGAGAAGGTCGTCGAGAAGGTGCGGGCGCAGGTCACCGGCGACCCGTACGACGAGGCCACCGACGTCGGCCCGCTGGTGGACGAGAACGCCGCCAAGCGCGTCGAGTCCTGGGTCGAGGACGCGGTGGCCAAGGGTGCCGAGGTGCTCACCGGCGGCAGCCGGGACGGCGCCGCGTACGCCCCGACCGTGCTGGCCGAGCTGCCCGCCGACGCCGTCCTGGCCACCGCCGAGGTGTTCGGCCCGGTGCTGTCGCTGCACCGGGTGGAGGGCACCGAGGAGGCGTTCGCCGCGGTCAACGACTCGGCGTTCGGCCTGCAGGCGGGCGTGTTCACGCACGACGTGCAGACCGCGTTCCGGGCCCACCGCGAGCTGGAGGTCGGCGGCGTGGTGATCGGCGACGCGCCGTCCTACCGGGCCGACCAGATGCCGTACGGCGGCGTGAAGGACTCCGGCGTGGGCCGCGAGGGCGTGCGCTACGCGATGGACGACTTCACCTTCGAGAAGGTGCTGGTCCTGACCGGCCTGGAC
>NZ_JBHUWH010000197.1:0-13450 GCF_042670125.1 Kitasatospora sp. NPDC057198
CGCCCGGTTACATTCCGAACCCGGAAGCTAAGCCTCACAGCGCCGATGGTACTGCAGGGGGGACCCTGTGGGAGAGTAGGACGCCGCCGAACAATTCTTCGGAGAAAGCCCCCTGACGGGAAGTCAGGGGGCTTTCTTGTTGTAGGGTCAGTCCCGCACATGTCGGTGGTTAGTACAGGAGGCTCCGCACAGTGGAGGTCCAGGAGACGCGCGTTCAGACCGACCGGGTCCTCACGATCCCGAATTTGCTGAGCATGGCTCGGCTGGTGGGCGTGCCGATCTTCCTGTGGTTGGTGCTGTGGCCGGTCTTCGGGGGGCCGAAGAACGACGGGTGGGCGATCGTCGTTCTGATGTTGAGCGGGGTCAGTGACTACCTGGACGGGAAGCTGGCCCGGCGGTGGGGGCAGATCAGCCGGCTGGGGCAGTTGCTGGACCCGGCGGCGGACCGGTTGTACATCGTCTCGACGCTGGTGGGGTTGACCTGGCGGGAGATTCTGCCGTGGTGGCTGACGGCGCTGTTGGTGGCGCGGGAGGCGTTCGTCGGGGTGGTGCTGTTGCGGCTCAACCGGGCGGGTTACGGGCCGTTGAACGTGAGTTTCCTGGGGAAGGCGGCCACGTTCAATCTGATGTACGCGTTTCCGCTTCTGCTGCTGGGAGTGGGCACGGGGTGGGTGCACCAGGTTGCGGGAGTGGTGAGTTGGGCGTTCATCTGGTGGGGGACGACGCTGTACTGGTGGGCCGGTGCCCTGTATGCGGTGCAGGCCCGGCAGATCCTCCAGGCGGAGCGTCCGGCTGCCGTTTGAGATCGGCCTGAGATGTTTTACACGGCCTCCACGGTGAGTCGGACGTTTTCTTCCGGGTAGGGATGCGTCGGACCGGTTTGATGGACCCGCAGGGGTTCACCACCGCGAAGGAGGACGCACCCGTAATGAAAGCCGTTGTGATGGCGGGCGGGGAGGGCACTCGACTCCGCCCCATGACTTCCAGCATGCCCAAGCCGCTGCTGCCGGTGGCCAATCGGCCGATCATGGAGCACGTGCTGCGGCTGCTGAGGCGACACGGCCTCAACGACACCGTGGTGACCGTGCAGTTCTTGGCCTCGCTGGTGAAGAACTACTTCGGTGACGGTGAGGAACTCGGTATGCACCTCACCTATGCCAACGAGGAAACACCGCTGGGTACGGCGGGCAGCGTGAAGAACGCCGAGGACGCGCTGCGGGACGATTCGTTTCTGGTGATCTCCGGCGACGCGCTGACGGACTTCGACCTTTCCGACCTGATTGCCTTTCACCGGGAGAAGGGCGCACTGGTGACGGTGTGCCTGACCCGGGTGCCGAACCCGTTGGAATTCGGTATCACCATTACGGACGAGGAGGGGAAGGTCGAGCGCTTCCTCGAGAAGCCGACCTGGGGGCAGGTGTTCTCGGACACCGTGAACACCGGCATCTACGTGATGGAGCCGGAGGTCTTCGACTACGTGGCGGCCGGGGAGTCGGTCGACTGGTCGAGCGACGTGTTCCCGCAGTTGCTCAAGGAGGGCAAGCCGGTCTTCGGCTACGTCGCCGAGGGCTACTGGGAGGACGTGGGCACGCACGAGAGCTACCTGAAGGCCCAGGCGGACGTCCTGGAGGGGAAGGTCCAGGTCGAGCTGGACGGGTTCGAGATCTCGCCGGGCGTGTGGGTGGCCGAGGGCGCGGAGGTGGACCCGGAGGCAGTGCTGCGGGGGCCGCTGTACATCGGCGACTACGCCAAGGTCGAGGCCGGCGTGGAGCTGCGCGAGCACACCGTGCTGGGGTCGAACGTGGTCGTGAAGCGCGGGGCGTTCCTGCACAAGGCCGTGGTGCACGACAACGTGTACGTGGGGCCGCAGAGCAACCTGCGCGGATGCGTGGTCGGGAAGAACACCGACGTGATGCGGGCCGCGCGGATCGACGAGGGGGCGGTGATCGGTGACGAGTGCCTGATCGGCGAGGAGTCGATCGTCGCGGGCAACGTCAAGGTCTACCCGTTCAAGACGATCGAGGCCGGCGCGTTCGTCAACACCTCGGTGATCTGGGAGTCCCGCGGCCAGGAGCACCTGTTCGGGGTGCGGGGCGTGTCGGGCATCCTGAACGTGGAGATCACGCCGGAGCTGGCCGTGCGGCTGGCGGGGGCGTACGCGACCACGTTGAAGAAGGGCGCGACGGTCACCATCGCGCGTGACCACTCGCGCGGTGCGCGGGCGTTGAAGCGGGCGATGATCTCGGCGCTGCAGACCAGTGCGATCGACGTCCGGGACCTGGAGAACGTGCCGATGCCGGTGGCGCGGCAGGCGACGGCGCGGGGGAGCGCGGGCGGGATCTTCCTGCGGACCACGCCGGGGGTGCCGGACTCGCTGGACATCCTGTTCTTCGACGAGCGCGGGGCGGACCTGTCGCAGGCCGGGCAGCGGAAGCTGGACCGGGTGTACGCGCGGCAGGAGTTCCGGCGGGCGTTCCCGGGCGAGATCGGCGACCTGCTGCACCCGGCGAGCGTGTTCGACTCGTACGCGACGAACCTGTTGCGGGCGGTGGACACCTCGGGGGTGCGGGAGGCCGGGCTGAAGGTCGTGGTGGACGCGGCGCACGGCAGTGCCGGGCTGGTGCTGCCGAGCATCCTGGGGCGGCTCGGGGTGGAGACGCTGACGGTGGCCGGCGGCCTGGACGAGTCGAAGCCGACCGAGGGCTCGGACGAGCGGAGGGCGGCGCTGGCCAGGCTGGGCGAGCTGGTGGCGTCCTCGCAGGCCGCGTTCGGCGTGCGGTTCGACCCGGTGGGTGAACGGGTGTCCTTCGTGGACGAGCTGGGTCGGGTGATCCAGGACGACCGGGCGCTGCTGGTGCTGCTGGACCTGGTGGCGGCCGAGCGCCGTTCCGGGCAGGTGGCGCTGCCGGTGACGACGACGCGGATCGCCGAGCAGGTGGCGGCGTACCACGGCACCCAGGTGATCTGGACGACGACCTCGCCGGACGACCTGGCGAAGGCCGCGGCGGCGGACGGCACGGTCTTCGGCGGGGACGGGCGCGGCGGTTTCGTGGTGCCCGAGTTCTCCGGGGTGCTGGACGGGGCGGCGGCGTTCGTGCGGCTGGTCGGCCTGGTGGCGCGGACGCAGCTGACGCTGAGCCAGATCGACGCGCGGATCCCGCAGGCGCACATCCAGAAGCGGGACATCGCGACGCCGTGGGCCGCCAAGGGCATGGTGATGCGCTCGGTGGTGGAGGCGGCCGGGAACCGGAAGCTGGACACCACGGACGGCGTGCGGGTGGTCGAGCCGGACGGCCGGTGGACGCTGGTCCTGCCGGACCCGGCCGAGGCCGTCACCCACCTGTGGGCCGAGGGCCCGGACGACGAGGCGACCGAGCGGCTGCTCGACGAGTGGGCCGCGGTCGTGGACGGCGCCGGGAGGTAGTGCGGGGGAAGTGAGGTGGGGGCGGGCCCGGCGGGCCCGCCCCCACCCGGGTTTGTCACGATCCTGTGCCGAAACCGTCCTGCGGGGCGGGAAGCTGGTCGTGGGGCACCGCGTGGTCGTGAAACGATGGCCCGCATGCCAGCAACGCCGACGCCGAGTGATCCGGAGGGGCGCTTCCGCCGTCCGGACGCCTCGATGTCCCTGCTGACCACGGTCATGGAGCACTCGCTCGACGACGGGTACGCGGAGGCGGCCCGGGCGCGCGGGGCGGAGGGCAGCTCGCGGCTGCCGACGACGGCCAGGGGCCGGCTGGTGCTGGCCCTGGGGCTGGCGCTGGCGACGGTCGTGGTGACGGTCGGGGCGGTGAACACGCACGCGGCGGCGCCCGTCCTGGCGAAGGAGCGGGACGCCCTGGTCACCCGGGTCAACGAGGCCAACGCGGCGGCGGACGCCCTCCAGCGGCAGGTCGAGGAGGACCGCGACAAGGTCGAGCAGGCCCAGGACGCGGCGCTGCAGACCGGGGACGACGGCGGGGTGGCGGCGCTGGCGGCGCAGACCGGCACGGGCGGGATCACCGGGCCGGGCGTCAAGCTGGTGATCGACGACGCGTCCGGCAGCGGTTCGGGCGGCAACGTCAGCGATCCGCGCAACGGCGCCGGCTACGGCAAGAACGGCCGGGTCAAGGACCACGACCTGCAGTACGCGGTGAACGGCCTGTGGCTGGCCGGCGCGGAGGCGGTGTCCGTGAACGGGCAGCGGCTGACCGCGCTGTCGGCGATCCGGGCGGCCGGTGACGCGATCCTGGTCGACAACCGGCCGCTGGTGCCGCCGTACACGGTGCTGGCGATCGGGGACGGGCCGCGGCTGGCCCAGGCGTTCCAGGACAACGAGGGCGGCCGCTACCTGAAGATCATCGAGGACAGCTACGGGATCCGCTCGACGCTGTCGACGCAGAAGTCGCTGACGCTGCCGGCCGCGCTGGGCGTGACGCTCAGGGTGGCCGGGCCGGAGCCGTCCGCCGAGCCGTCCGCGGAGGCGTCCGGCGAGTCGAGCCCGCCGCCGTCGCCGTCCGGTTCGCCGGGCGCGGCGAGGAGCGGGGCGCCGTCGAAGTCCGCGCGGTCGGGCGCGAAGCCCACCACCCCTTCCACTTCCACATCCACCGGAACAGGAGCTGCTACACCGTGATTGCCGTACTGGGTCTGGTGATCGGCGTGGTCGTCGGCGTGTTCGTGCAGCCCGAGGTGCCGAACGCGGTGGTGCCGTACCTGCCGATCGCGGTGGTGGCGGCGCTGGACGCGGTGTTCGGCGGCGTGCGGGCGATGCTGGACGGGATCTTCGACGACAAGGTCTTCGTGGTGTCGTTCCTGTCGAACGTCGTGGTGGCGGCGCTGATCGTGTTCCTGGGCGACCAGTTGGGCGTGGGGTCGCAGCTGTCCACCGGCGTGGTGGTGGTGCTGGGCATCCGGATCTTCTCGAACGCGGCGGCGATCCGTCGGCACGTGTTCAGGGCTTAGGGAGCGGCTGTGAGCGAGGAGAAGGAGCCGCAGGAGCGGGCAGGCCGGGAGGAGGGGGAGCGGCCCGAGGAGCTGCCGACCGCTGCCGCTGCCGCTGCCGCTGCCGCCGCCGCCGAGCCCCGGGCCGAGTCCGAGCCCGAGTCCGAGTCCGGTGCCGGGACGGGGGAGGCCGCGGAGGACACGCCCGGGGACGGGGGGAAGGACCCGGGCGCGGAGGCGGAGGCGGACGCGGAGGAGCGGCCCGCGGCGGGGACGACGGCCGTGCCGCGGGAGCCGGTGCGGCTGCCGTCGGACGGGCGGAGCCGGCTGAAGGCGGCGATGTGGCCGCCGCGGGTGTCGCGGGGCCAGCTGGTGGTGGCGCTGCTGCTGTTCGCGCTGGGGCTGGCGCTGGCGATCCAGGTGCGCTCGACGAACGACCACAGCGAGCTGCGCGGGGCCCGGCAGGAGGACCTGGTGCGGATCCTCGACGAGCTGGACGGCAAGCAGCAGCGCCTCCAGTCGGAGAAGACGCAGCTGGAGCAGTCCCTGGCCCAGTTGGAGAACTCCTCCAACCAGGCCAAGGAGGCCCAGGAGCAGACCCGGAAGAAGGCGGCCGAGCTGGGCGTGCTGGCCGGCACGGAGAAGGCGACCGGCCCGGGGATCGTGTTGACGATCGATGATCCCCAAGGGCAGGTGAAGGCGGATATGCTGCTGGACACCCTGCAGGAACTCCGAGCTGCGGGGGCGGAGGCGATTCAGATCAACGACGTGCGGGTGGTGGCCGGCACCTACTTCACCGACAACTCGTCGGGCGGTGGCGTGCGGATCGACGGGAAGAGCGTCTCGCAGCCGTTCCGCTTCACCGTGGTGGGCAACCCGCAGGATCTGACTCCGGCGCTGAACATCCCCGGTGGGGTGGTGCGCAGCCTGGAGAACCACCAGGCGCAGGCCACCATCGTTCAGCAGCAGAAGGTGCTGGTGGACGCGTTGGCCGCGCCGAAGCCGCTGCAGTACGGCAAGCCGGCGACGAAGTGACGGGGCGCGCTCCGTACGGTTCGTCAGCTGCGGGCAACCCCCGGTGGTGGGTTTCCGCGGCGGGTCGGCGACACTGGGTCCTACCACCCGTCAGTCTCCGGTCCGATGCCGGTCCCACCGCCACACCGAGCCTTGAACCCTGCCCCGCGGGCGGTTCTGTCACACGCAAGGGGATTCGCCCGTGAGTTTTTTCTCGAAGCTTTTCGGTCGCAACAAGAAGGCGGCCGAGGCGCCGACCGCGCGCTACCGGCAGGAGGACGCCGGGGTGCCGTCGATGCGTCCGGCGCCGGAGGGGCAGCGTCCGATGTACCGGGACGACGTGACCCAGGGCGCGGGCATCCAGACCGGGCAGTTCGACGCGGGACACGGCGCGTCGGTTGATTCGTCGGGCGGGCCGCGCATAGGTTTCCCGGCAGGACCCTCAACCTCCGGTGGAGGGTTTGCCCCGGACCCCTATGCCGGGCACGTCCAGTCGGGTGTGCCGCGCCAGGAGGCTGTGAACATGGCTGGCACCAGCCCGTGCCCGCGGTGCGGGAACCAGAACCCGGCGCAGGCCCGTTTCTGCTCGAACTGCGGGACTCAGCTGCGTGGCGGCGGCTTCCCGGAGGGCGCGGTGGAGACCACCTCGACCATCTCGATCTCCGGCATCGAGTCGTACGACCCGACGGCGACCTCGACGGGCGCCACGCCGGCGCTGTCGGCCGAGGTGATGGCGGCGATCGACGCGCTGCCGCCGGGCTCGGCGCTGCTGATCGTGCAGCGCGGCCCGAACTCGGGCAGCCGGTTCCTGCTGGACTCGGACGTGACCACGGCGGGGCGGCACCCGCAGGGTGACATCTTCCTGGACGACGTGACGGTGTCGCGTCGGCACGTGGAGTTCCGTCGGCAGCACGACGGCGGCTTCTCGGTCGCGGACGTGGGCAGCCTGAACGGCACCTACGTGAACCGGGAGCGGATCGACGAGGTGCTGCTCAGCAACGGCGACGAGGTGCAGATCGGGAAGTACCGGCTGGTGTTCTTCGCCAGCCACCACCGGGGGTACTGACCACTTCTCCGTTTGGAGCCCGAGTGACCCCACAGATTCCTACCCCGTCCCTCGGGTCCTCGCCCGTGCCGGCCTCGCGCCGCACGGGCGAGGCGCGCCGGCGGGGTGACGAGCTGCTGTCGATCGGCGCGGTGCTGGCCTTCCTGCGGGACGACTTCCCGGAGGTGACGATCTCCAAGATCCGCTTCCTGGAGGCGGAGGGCCTGGTCGAGCCGCAGCGCACCCCGTCCGGCTACCGGAAGTTCTCGGCGGCGGACGTGGAGCGCCTGGCGTACGTGCTGCGGATGCAGCGCGACCACTACCTGCCGCTGCGGGTGATCCGCGAGCACCTGGACGCGATCGAGCGCGGCGAGCAGCCGCCCGCGCTGCCCGGCGCGGAGGCCCGTCCGGGGCCGCTGGAGGAGGCGGACCGGGAGCTGGCGGCCGCGGCCGCGGTGGCGGGCGGGGTGCGGCTGGGCCGGGCCGAGCTGATCGCGGCGGCCGAGGCGCAGGAGCGCGAGCTCGTCGAGTGGGAGGCGTACGGCCTGGTGCAGCCGGGCCCGGACGGCGGGTACGACGGGGAGGCGCTGCAGATCGCGCGCCTGGTGGCGGAGTTGGGCCGGTTCGGCCTGGAGCCGCGGCACCTGCGGGCGATGAAGGCGGCGGCCGAGCGCGAGGTGGCGCTGGTGGAGCAGGTGGTGGCGCCGCTGCGGCGGCACCGCAACCCGCAGACCCGGGCGCACGCGGAGGCGACGGCGCGGGAACTGGCCACCCTGTCGGTGCGGTTGCACGCGGCGATGGTGCAGGCGGGGCTGCGGGCCCGGTCCTGAGCGGCCGGTGGCGGGGCGGGCGGCGGGTCCGGATCGCGGTGGCCGCTGCCTGCTGCGCTTTCCTATCGGGGGCGCGCGCCATAGGGTTGCTGGTGTGAATGAGCTCGACGTCGTGGGTGTCCGGGTGGAGATGCCCTCAAACCAGCCGATCGTGCTGCTGCGGGAGGTCGGCGGTGACCGCTACCTGCCGATCTGGATCGGGCCGGGCGAGGCCACCGCGATCGCCTTCGCCCAGCAGGGCATGACTCCGGTGCGGCCGTTGACGCACGACCTGTTCAAGGACGTGCTCGGTGCGCTCGGGCAGCAGCTGACCGAGGTGCGGATCAACGACCTGCGGGACGGGGTGTTCTACGCGGAGCTGGTGTTCACCGGTGGTGTCGAGGTGAGCGCGCGCCCCTCGGACGCGATAGCGCTGGCGCTGCGCACCGGTACGCCGATCTACGGGAGCGAGGAGGTGCTGGCGGAGGCCGGCATCTCGATCCCGGACGAGCAGGAGGACGAGGTCGAGAAGTTCCGGGAGTTCCTGGACCAGGTCTCGCCGGAGGACTTCGGCGGCGGCCCGCAGTAGTTCCGGCCCGTTCCCTACGCCGTCCGGCCCGTTCCCTACGCCGTCCGGCCCGTTCCGGCGCCGTCCGGGGCCGGGTGCGGCCGGTGGCCCGCTGTGACCGGGCGGTGGTCCGCGCGCTAGCCCGGTCGGCGGCGGGTCGCAACTCGGTTGGGCCGGAAATCACTTCGGCTACCCACGCATGGGGCACGAATAACCACTCGATGGGGTGAAGTTTGTGGAAGCCCCCGGCGTGGCGATCGTTGACGGTGCTTGGGCGACTGCCTACCGTCAGGTGATGGCCCGCCGGACGGGCCACCCGCAGCCCGGGGCCCGGTGGGGCTCCTGCGGGTCCCGTGGGGCCTTGGGCGGAATGGACGGAGGTTGGCGATGAGCGGCACCGGCGACGAGACGCGTTCCGGGGCGCTGTGCGCGGTGCACGTGCCGCGGGCCGGCCGTGCCCTGATCGGGCGGCCCTGGCGGCCCGAACCCGAGGCCGAGGAACTGCCGAGGCTCGGCCGCTTCCCCGCCGTCCAACCCGGGCAGCCCGCGATCGAACGGCTCGCCCCCACGTCCGCGCTGGTCGGCTACCGCGGGCCGACGGCCTGCGCCGCGGCCGGCATCACCTACCGGCAGCTCGACTACTGGGCGCGCACCGGGCTGCTGGAGCCCTCGGTGCGCTCCGCGTACCCGGCCGGGGCGCAGCGGCTGTACAGCTTCCGGGACATTCTGCTGCTGAAAATCGTCAAGCGGCTGCTGGACGCGGGCGTGTCGCTGCAGAACATCCGGGTGGCCGTCACCCACCTGCAGTCCGCCGACCAGGCCGGGCTGACCGGGCTGACCCTGATGTGCGACGGCGCGACGGTCTACGAGTGCACCTCGCCGCAGCAGGTGGTCGACCTGCTGAACGGCGGGCAGGGCGTGTTCGGCATCGCGGTCGGCGCGGTCTGGCAGGAGCTGGAGAGCACGCTGGGGCGGCTGCACGGCGAGCGCACCGACACCGGCGAGACGCTGGTGGGCCACGACCCGGGTGACGAACTGGCGCAGCGCCGCAACCGCGCAGTCTGAGCGGGCCCGGCCGGGGAACCGGCGGGCGGGCCCGGTCGTCCTGGCCGGTATGTCGACGATCTTGAGGTGCGCGGGGAGGCGGGTCCGGGCCGGGTGGCTGGCGGTGCGGCCGGCGGACCGGCGGCGACAGCGCCGGTGGTTCCAGGCCGCGGTGCTGTGCACCGCGCTGGGCCTGGCGCCGAGTGCCTGGCTGCACCTGGCCGGGTCCGCGCGGGTCGGCACGGTGGCGAGCGCGCCCGGTGCGCCCGTCGCGGTGGTGTTCGGCGCCGGGCTGATGGACGGCGAGCCCTCCCCGTACCTGGCGCACCGGCTGGACGCGGCGCTGGAGCTGTACCGGGCGCACAAGGTGCGGGCGATCCTGGTCACCGGCGACAACGGCACCGTCCAGTACGACGAGACCGACGCGATGCGCGCCTACCTGATCGGGCGCGGGGTGCCCGCGGTGCGGGTGGTGGGCGACTACGCGGGCTTCGACACCTGGGACTCGTGCAGCCGGGCGCACCGGATCTTCGGCGTGGACCGGGCGCTGCTGGTCAGCCAGACCTTCCACGTCCGGCGGGCGCTGGCGCTGTGCGAGGCCGCCGGGATCGACGCGTACGCGGTCGGGGTGGAGGAGCGGCACGACACCACCTGGAAGTACGGCGAGGCGCGGGAGGTCGGCAGTGCGGTGAAGGCGGCGGCGAACGTGCTGCTGCGGCCGGACCCGACGCTGCTGGGGCCGCGCGAGGACGGGGTGGCGCGGGCGCTCGCGGACGCACAGGCGGGGGCGGACGGGGACGGGTAGCCGGCGGACGCGGGCGGGCGGGCGGCGGGAGTGTCAGTGCCGCGCGGGATGATCGAGCGGTGCGGACCGTGCCGAGCATCATCCACCTCGACATGGACGCCTTCTTCGCCGCGGTGGAGCAGGCGTCCAAGCCGAGCCTGCGCGGCAAGCCCGTCATCGTCGGCGGCCTCGGCGGGCGCGGTGTGGTCTCCACCGCCTCCTACGAGGCCCGGAAGTTCGGCGTGCACTCGGCGATGCCGATGGCGCAGGCCCGCCGGCTGTGCCCGAACGCGGCGTTCCTGACCGGCCGGTTCGACGCGTACCGGGCCAACAGCGAGATCGTGATGGCCCTGCTGCGGGAGCGCTCCCCGCTGGTCGAGCCGCTCAGCCTGGACGAGGCGTTCGTCGACCTGGAGGCCGGGCCGTACGGGCCGGCGCTGGCCGCCGCGACGACACCGGCCGAGGGCGCGCAGCTGGTGCTGGCGCTGGCCGAGGACCTGCGGGCGGACATCGTGGAGCGCACCGGGCTGACCGCATCCGTCGGCGTGGCCGGCTCCAAGCTGATGGCCAAGATCGCCTCC
Organism: Kitasatospora sp. NPDC057198; assembly: GCF_042670125.1. Taxonomy (NCBI): domain Bacteria; kingdom Bacillati; phylum Actinomycetota; class Actinomycetes; order Kitasatosporales; family Streptomycetaceae; genus Kitasatospora; species Kitasatospora sp. NPDC057198. The sequence continues at coordinate 10,763 of NZ_JBHUWH010000197.1, forward strand.
GAGCGGGCCAAGCCCGACGGTCTGGTGCTGATCGAGCCCGGCTCCGAGCGGGCGGTGCTCGCCCCGATGCCGGTGCGCGCGCTGCCCGGGATCGGCCCCGCCACCGAACAGGCGCTGCGCCGGGCCGGGTTGACCACGGTGGCGGACCTGGCGGAGGCCGGGTTCGGGGAGCTGGTCGGGCTGCTCGGCAGGGCGCACGGCGCGGGCGTGTTCCAGATGGCGCTCGGCTGGGACGAGCGGCCGGTGGTGCCGGACCGGGACGCCAAGTCGGTGTCGGTGGAGGACACCTTCGAGGTCGACCTCGCCGACCGGGACCGCATCCTGCACGAGATCGAACAGCTCGCCGCGCGGTGCGTGCGCCGGCTGCGGGCGGCCGGGCGCTCCGGGCGGACGGTGGTGCTCAAGGTCCGCCGGTTCGACTTCTCGACGCTGACCCGCTCCGAGACGCTGCGCGGGCCGACGGACGACGAGGAGGTGGTCACGGCGACGGCGCGCCGCCTGGCCGCGCAGGTCGACGTGACGGGCGGGGTGCGGCTGCTGGGCGTGGGCGTGACCCAGCTCGCGGACTACACCCAGGAGGACCTGTTCGCCCAACTGGAGCGGGAGGAACGGGAGTCGGGCACGGCGGCGGTGGTCGAGGAGGCGGTGGCGGAGGTGGTGGAGGCCGATCCGGCGGCCCGCCGCTGGTGGCCCGGACAGGACGTGACGCACCGCGAGTTCGGGCCCGGCTGGGTGCAGGGCAGCGGGGTCGGGCGGGTGACGGTGCGCTTCGAGACGCCGTACTCGGGGGTGGGCCGGGTGCGGACGTTCGCGGTGGGGGACGCGGAGTTGGAGGCTTCGGGGGCGCTCCCGCTCAGGCCCCCGGCGGGGTAGGGGACGGGGTGAACGCTGCGGCGGGGCACGGCGGGGGCGGGGTTCCGGAGCGGGCGTACGGCACGGGTCCCCCGCGCCGATGCCCTTGGCGCGGGGGACCCGTGGTTGCTCGCGCGTGTCCAGGACGCGAGGGGGACGCCCGGTCAGGCGTCGGTCTTGGTGAGGGTCGGGGCGGCCTGCTCGGCGGGGAGGGCGGAGGCGGGCCGGGCGGCGCGGATGGCGAACGGGACGGCGGCGGCGACCAGGCACATTGCGCCGGCCACCCAGAAGGCTTAATGGTAGGCGCTCTCGGTGGGCAGCTGGACGGGGATCGGCAGCTTGAGGGTGTTGCCGGTGAGGATCGCGCTCATCACCGCGGTGCCGATCGCGCCGCCGACGGTGCGCAGCACGGCGTTCATGCCGTTGGCGATGCCGGACTGCTCGGCGGGGACGGCGCCGTTGATGTAGGCGGGCATCGCGGCGTAGGCGAGGCCGACGCCGAGGCCGAAGACCGCGGAGGAGAAGTAGAGGTCGAACTCGGCGCCGTGGCGCAGCGCCAGGTAGGCCATCGAGACGGCGCCGAGCAGGCCGCCGAGGACCAGCGGGAGGCGGGGGCCGCGGCGGGCGATCAGCAGGGCGCCGAGCGGGGCGGCGACCATCGAGCCGATCGCGGAGGGCAGCAGCATGATGCCGGCGTGCAGGACGGTGGCGGTGAAGCCGTAGTGGGCGAGCCGCTCCGGGGTCTGCGCGAAGTTGCTGATCACCATGAACGAGCCGTACATGCCGAAGCCGATCAGCAGGCCGGAGAGGTTGGTGAAGGCGACGGCGGGGCGGGCCATCATCGACAGGTCGACCAGCGGGTGGGCGACCTTGGACTCGACGAGCAGCCAGAGCAGGGCGATCACGGCGGCGACGGCGAGCAGGCCGAGGGTGCGGGTGGACGTCCAGCCCCAGTGGTTGCCCTGGCTGACGGCGATCAGCAGGGCGGAGAGCCAGCCGGCCAGGGTGAGCGCGCCGAGCGGGTCGGCGCCGCCCTCCTGGTCGGTGACCGGGTCGGAGGGCACCCGCAGGACCACCAGTGCGACGGCGATCAGGCCGAAGACCAGGCCCATCCAGAAGATCGACTTGTAGCTCCAGTGCTCCAGCAGCAGGCCGGTGGCGACCAGGCCGAGGCCGGAGCCGACGCCCATCGAGGCGGAGATCGCGGCGACGCCGCCGGTGACCTTGTGCCGGGGCAGTTCGTCGCGGACGATGCTGATCGCCAGCGGCAGCACGCCGCCGCCCGCGCCCTGCAGCACCCGGGCCACCACCAGCCAGGTGAAGGAGTGGGTGCCCACCGCGAGGGCGGAGCCGAGCACCAGGCCGGCCAGCGAGACCAGCAGCACGGGCTTGCGTCCGCGCAGGTCGCCGAAGCGGCCCAGCAGCGGGGTGAGGACCGCGGCGGAGAGCAGGTTGGCGGTCATCAGCCAGGTGATGCTGGAGCCCGAGACGTTCAGCTCGCGGGCCAGGCCGGGCAGGATCGGGACGACCGCGGTCTGCACCACGCTGAACGCCAGCATGGCCAGGATCAGGGCGGGCAGGACCCGGGCGCTGGTGGGCTTGGCGGCCGTGGGGGCGGGCTGTGGTGCCTCACTCACGGGGACTCCTCCGACAGGTTGCTTCAGACAGGCGATAGTGCATGAACTGAAGTAACCATGTCGGGAGATGGTTCACCCTGTCAAATATCAATCGGTGAAGCTTTGGCAAAGCGCCGGCCCCGGCCCGCCGGAGCGGACCGGGGCCGTCGGCCGGCACCCCGACAGGAGCGCAGCCGCTCCGGACGGGCGGTCTCTTAAA
>NZ_JBHUWH010000198.1:0-13448 GCF_042670125.1 Kitasatospora sp. NPDC057198
CCGCGCAGCGGACCGCGGGGCCTTCGGGGTGGTGCCGGGGAGTGGTGCCGGGGATCAGACGTTGACGCCGTGGGCCGCCAGGTAGGCGACCGGGTCGATGTCGGAGCCGTAGTCCGGGGTGGTGCGGATCTCGAAGTGCAGGTGCGGGCCGGTCACGTTGCCGGTGGCACCGGAGAGGCCGATCTGCTGGCCCGCGGTCACGGACTGGCCGGCCGAGACGGAGATCGAGGACAGGTGCGCGTACTGGGCGTACTTGCCGTCGGCGAGCTTGATGACGACCTGGTTGCCGTAGGCGCCGCCGTTGCCGGCCGAGACCACGGTGCCGGCCGCGATCGCCTTGAGGCTGGTGCCGGTGGCGACCGGGAAGTCGATGCCGGTGTGGTAGCCGCTGGACCAGCTGGAGCCCGCCACCTTGTAGCCGGTGGTGACGCTGCCCGGCGCGGGGGCGACGTAGCCGGAGGAGGAGCTCGCGGAGGAGCCGCTGCCGGAGGCGGTGGAGGTGGTCGCGGTCGACGACTTGGCGGCGGACGAGGACGAGGAGGACGAGGAGGTGGTCGACTTCTGCGTCTGGGTCTGCGTCCGGGTCTGGGCCTTCGCCTGGGTCTGCGCCTTCGCCTGGGTCTGGGCCTTCGCGGTGCCGGTGTCCGAGGTGGCCGGGGCCTTCGGGGTGGCGGCGGCCGCGGCGGCCGGGGCGGTGTCGGCGGAGGTCGTCGCAGCGGCCCCGCCGTTGACGGTCAGCTGCTGGCCCGGGTAGATCAGGTCCGGGTTGCCGCCGATGACCGAGCGGTTGTCCTGGTAGAGCTTCTCCCAGCCGCCGTCCACGTTCTTCGCGGTGGCGATCTTGGAGAGGGTGTCGCCGGAGGCGACCCGGTAGGTCTGCGCGGCGGCCTGCTCGGCGGTGCCGGCGCCGGTGTCGGCGACCGGGGTGGCGTCGACCGAGACCTGGGCCCACTGGCGGGCGCCGTCGTGCTGGTCGGCGGTGTGCGCGGAGGCGGCGGTGACCGGGAGGCCGACCGCGGCGCCGGCGACGCCGGCGGCGATGGCGATGCGGACGACGGTGGCCAGGCGCGGCTTGCGGTGCTTGCCCTGAGCGGACATGAAGCTGTTCCTCTCCGACGCCTGCGAGGTGAGCTGTCGGGTTCGGGCGAGAGTTGCCCGGCCGCGTGCTGCGCGGCTTCACCCCGAGCCGTCCCCGTGCGTTCCGGGTCCGGCGTACTACCTGTGGTTCCCCCGCTCCTGCCGTGGCGTGGTCTCTGGTCGGCACCGGGCGGCGGCAGGACTAGGCGTTCCGCTCGGCGGCCAGCCCGGTCGATGTCCGGGCTGCGGAGGAAGCAAAACCCACGGCTCGCGGAGCTGGCAAGCGCCGAAAAGCCCCGTCCCCGGGCTCGGGAGGGGGCTGACGGTCCACCAGGTCACGCTCTGCCGCCGGCGGGCTGCGGTGCGCGTACGGGATCATGACGGTGCGCCCACGAACCGAGCACGATGGGCGACTTCGGCCACCGTGCGGGTACGGGCGCTGACCTGGCGTGACGACATGGGTGACCCTGGTCACCCGCGGGCAGGACTTTGGGACGGCGCGGGGGTGACTCCCGTCCGTCGAAACGCGTTCCCCGAGCAGGTCGGACGGGGCGTCAGCCGGCGATGCCGGAGATCGCCTTGGAGACCGACTGGAGGAACTGGGTGATCGGGGCTGCCATGTTCGACTGGCTGAGCATGAAGCCGAACAGTGCCGCCATGACGGCGTGGCCGGTCTTCAACTGCTTGTTGCGGATGAAGATGGCGACGATGATGCCGAACAGGACCAGGGCGGAGACGGAGAAGGCCACCGGGACTCACTTCCTCGATTCGTGGCGGGGATTCGGGTCGGAACCGGCGACGGCTCCAGGCGGAAACCGGCCCCTGCCCCCCGTGTCCCCACCACTCCATCCGGACTCAGTGTGGTCGCTCGTGCGGAGTGCGTAAAGGACTTGCCCCGTCGCCCGGGGCCCCAACCCGCGTGCTGGGACTGATTTTCGCCGTCCGTGACGATAGCGGACGGGTTCTGACGGACCGTCGGCGGGACGGGCTCCGCCGCGGTGGCGGCGGCAAAGCGGCAGGCAGGCCGGGCATCCGCCCGCGGTCCGGGCGGGCCGGTGGAATTGGCCGAAGATCAACGTCCGGGTTTGACACTCCGTGGGCACTTCTCGCGCACCGTTCCCGCGCACCCGCGCGCCCCGCGGGCGCCCCCGCGAACGGCCTCCGGCGCGGCTCCCGGCGGCACTCGGGCGCTCGGGTACTCGGGCGCTGGGTGCTCGGGCACTGGGTGCTCGGGCGCTCAGCGGCGCCAGACCAGCAGCACCGCGCGGTCGTCGTTGACGTGCTTGGCCACGCTGTCGATCAGCCGGACCGCGGCGCCCGAGCGCCCGGCCACCGGGGTGGTGGCGACCAGCCGGTCGGCCTCGCCCATCAGCCGGTCCATGCCCTCGCCCAAGTCCCGGCCGGGGATCTCCACCATGCCGTCGGTGCACAGCATCAGCACGTCCCCGGGGCCCAGCGTCCCGCGCACGCCTTCGAACTTGGCGCCGTCGTAGACGCCGAGCAGCGGGCCCTCGGCCTCCTTGACCTCCCAGTGCCCGGCCCCGGCGAGCCGGTGCATACCGGGGAGGTGGCCGGCCGAGAGCAGCTCGTACTCGCCGCTGTCCAGGTCGAGGACCAGGTGGACGGCGGTGGCGAAGCCCTCGGCCCAGTCCTGGCGCAGCAGGTAGCCGTTGGCGGCGGGCAGGAAGTCGTGGGCGGGCAGCGAGCCGAGCAGCCCGCCGAAGGCGCCGGAGAGCAGCAGGGCGCGGCTGCCCGCGTCCATGCCCTTGCCGGAGACGTCGGCGAGGACGACCTCCAGCACCCGGCGGCCGGGGCCGGTGCGGGCGGCGACCATGAAGTCGCCGGAGAAGGACTGGCCGCCGGCCGGGCGCAGCGCGGTGTCGGTGTGCCAGCCGTCCGGCAGCCGGGGGACGCGGCCCTGCACCCGGATCCGCTCGCGCAGGTCGAACAGCATGGTGGAGCCGCCGCGCCAGGGCACGCCGATCCGGCGGCGGAACTGGGCGACCAGCAGCCCGGCGACGCCGACCGCGCCGACCACCAGGGCCGCGCCGGGGGTGACGCCGTGCCGGTAGGCGGCGGGGAGGTCGCTGGCCAGCTGCTCGCCGGTGTGCACCACGGACTCGGTGATCAGGCCGCCCGCCGCGACGGCGTACAGCAGCACCAGGGTGCCGGGGCGCAGCAGCAGCGCGCCGGCCAGGACCGGCAGCACCAGGGCGGTGGGCGGGGCCCAGTCGGGGGCGAGGATGTTGAGCAGCACCAGCAGCGGGACGACCAGGGCGAGCGCGGCGAACGCCCACCAGTCGGCGCCGTCGCCGCGGAAATAGTCGACGCCGGTGCGGCGCAGCCTGCGCCGGGCCCGGTACAGCGCCGCGCGCAGCCGGGCCGTCACGGGTTCGCGGGACGGTCGGCCGCCCCGGCCCGTCGCACTGGGACGCGCGCTGCCGGCCATGGGGACCGACCTTATCCACCGCCGGTGTCCGCGTCGACGGGCCGGGTGGCACCGGGGGCGGCGGAAGCCGGGTTTCGGCCGCCGGGGACACGTCGGGGCGGCGCGGATGTCCGCCCGTCCGGGCCGGGGCCGGTGATAGGGAGGCGTCATGACGATTCGACACCCCGAGCTGACCGTCCGGCCGCTGCGCGCCGAGGAGTGGGAGACCTGGTACCGGACCGTGGAGGTGGCCTTCGGCGGCGACCAGGAGTCTTCGGAGGAGCGGGAGCTGTGGCGGCGGCTGATCGGCGTGGAACGCACCCTGGCGGTCTGGTCCGGCGGCCGACTGGTGGGCGGGGGCGGGTCGTTCGACTTCCGGCTGGTGGTGCCGGGCGGGGCGGTGGTGCCCGCGGCGGGGGTGGTCGCGGTGGGGGTGCTGCCGACCCACCGGCGGCGGGGCGCGCTGACCGCGCTGATGCGCCGCCAGCTGGACGGGGTGCGGGCGGCCGGGGAGCCGCTGGCGGTGCTGACCGCCTCCGAGCCGGTGATCTACGGCCGGTTCGGGTACGGGCCGGCCACCCGCAGGGCGTCGGTGTCGATGCTGCGCGGCCGGGTGCGGGTGCACACCCCGGAGCGCGACGGCGAGGCGGTGCTGCGGCTGGCCGACCCGGTGGCCGAACTGCCGCGCTGCGAGGAGCTGTACGCCCGGCTGGCCGCCGTCCGGCCGGGCACCCTGCTGCGGCGGCCGGGCTGGGAGGCGGTGCCGGTGCTGGACGTGCCGTCCGGGCGGGCCGGGTTCTCCCCGCTGCAGTGCGTGCTGGCCGAGGACGCGGAGAGCGGCGAACTGCTGGGCTACGCCCGGTACGCGGTGAAGCCGGAGTGGACCGACCGGGGCGCGGCCGGGGTGGTGCGGGTGCGGGTGGTGCAGGCCGAACGGCCTTGGGTGGCGGCCCGGTTGTGGGAGTTCCTGCTGGACCTGGACCTGACCGAGCGGGTGGAGGCGGACAACCTGCCGGTGGACGACGCGCTGCTGCACCTGGTGTCGGACGTCCGGCACCTGCTGCCGCGGATCGTGGACGGGATGTACCTGCGGCTGGTGGACCTGCCGGTGGCGCTGGCGGCGCGCGGCTACCCGGCGGCGGTGGACGTGGTGCTGGAGGTGACCGACGCGTTCTGCCCGTGGAATGCCGGGCGCTGGCGGCTGACGGCCGCGCCGGGCGGGCCGGCCTCCTGCGTGCGGACCGGGGATCCGGCCGAACTGGCGCTGGACGTCCGCGAGTTGGGCTCGGTGTACCTGGGCGGCGGTTCGCTGGCGGCGCTGGCCGCGGCGGGCCTGGTGCGGGAGCTGCGGCCGGGGGCGCTGGAGCCGGCCGCGGCGGCGTTCCGTTCGGGCCTGGAACCCTGGCTGCCGCACGGGTTCTGAGTGCGGCGGGCGGGTTCCGAGCGCGGCGCACGGGCTCTGAGCGCGGCGGCGGGGGCGGCCGGGCGGGCGCCCCCGTCGGCTCAGCCCTGCGGGTGGTGGGCCGGGATCGGCGGGAGTTCGCCGGTGGTCTCGTACTCGGACAGCATGTCGATCCGGCGGGTGTGCCGCGGCTCGCCGCTGTAGGGGGTGTTGAGGAAGACCTCGACGAACTTGGTGGACTCCTCGACGGTGTGCATCCGGCCGCCGATCGAGATCACGTTGGCGTTGTTGTGCTCGCGGCCGAGGGCGGCGGTCTGCTCGCTCCAGGCGAGGGCGGCCCGGACGCCCTTGACCTTGTTGGCGGCGATCGCCTCGCCGTTGCCGGAGCCGCCGATCACCACGCCCAGCGCCTCGGGGTCGGCGGCGGTGCGCTCGGCCGCCCGGAGGCAGAACGGCGGGTAGTCGTCCTCGGCGTCGTAGATGTGCGGGCCGCAGTCGACCGGTTCGTGCCCGGCCCCCTTCAGCCACTCGACGAGGTGGTTCTTCAGTTCGTATCCGGCGTGGTCGGAGCCCAGGTAGACGCGCATGACCACGAGTGTGACATGCCGCCGGGCCCGCTCCCCGGCAGGGGCGCGGACCCGGTGGTGGTGACGCTGCGTCAGCGGCGGCCGAGCAGCTTCCAGGTGAGCGGCAGGGCGCCCATCGCGAGCACCATCTTGAGCGCGTCGCCGACCAGGTACGGGTACAGGCCGAGGTGGGCGGCCTTGGCGAGCGGGACGTCCAGGGCGAAGGCCAGGTAGGGGACGCCGACGGCGTAGATGGCCAGGCTGCCGAGCGCCATCGCCCCGGCGGTGGCCAGCGGGCTGCGGTCGGCGCCGCGGCGGGCCAGCGCGCCGGTCAGCGCGGCGGCGACCACGAAGCCGATCACGTAGCCGAGGGTGGCCAGGCCCGCGCCCGAGGTGCCCTCGGCGAACCAGGGCAGGCCGGCCGTGCCGGCGGCCAGGTAGAGGCCGAGCGCGGCGGCGCCGCGGCGGGCGCCGAGCGCGGTGCCGACCAGCAGCGCGGCGAAGGTCTGGCCGGTCACCGGCACCGGGGAGCCGGGGACGGGCACCGAGAGCTGCGCGGCCAGGCCGGTCAGCGCGGCGCCGCCGGCCACCAGGGCGAGGTCGCGGGCGCGGGCACCGAACCGGGTGGACGCCTGCGGCAGCAGGTCGGCGAGGACGGCGGTGGACGGTATCGGCGCGGAGATGGCCACGGCTGCTCCCAGGGGTTTCGTCGGCTCGGTGCGGTGATCACCTGTGAACCTACGCGCTGTCAGGTGCTTCGCGCCGCGTCGGCCGTGACAAAAGCGGACCGCCCCGGCTTGTCGGGTCCGGCCTGTGACCGGGCCCTCACCGGCACCCTGGGTACTCTTGCGGCGACCGTCCGTCACATCGCGGTCCGGATGGCGGGACCGCCTGGGAGCTCCACATCCCTTGCCGAATAGTGGACAGACCCACCTGAAAATCACCAATCAGTCGAACAGTCTGGAATCGCCGCATGCCCCGCACCCCCTCCCCCGAGACCGTGCCCGCCCGGGAGCCGGCCGCCGAGGACGCGGGCCTGTCCCACGGTCTCGAGCAGCGCCACCTGTCGATGATCGCGCTCGGCGGCGTGATCGGCGCGGGGCTGTTCGTCGGCTCCGGCTCCGGGATCGCCGCGGCCGGGCCGTCCGTGGTGCTGGACTTCGCCGCCTCCGGGCTGCTGGTGATGCTGGTGATGCGGATGCTCGGCGAGATGTCCGCCGCCCGCCCCGCCTCCGGCTCCTTCTCGGTGCACGCCGAGCGGGAGGTCGGCGGCTGGGCCGGGTTCACCGTCGGCTGGCTGTTCTGGGTGCTGCTGTGCGTGGGCGTCGCGGTGGAGGCGATCGGCGCGGCCGGGATCGTCTCCGGCTGGCTGCCCGCGGTGCCGTCCTGGGCCTGGGTGGCGGTCTTCATGGCCTTCTTCTGCCTGACCAACCTGGCCGCCGTCCGCAACTTCGGCGAGTTCGAGTTCTGGTTCGCCGCGATCAAGGTGCTGGCCATCACCGCCTTCCTGGTGATCGGCGTGCTGGCGATCTGCGGCCTGCTGCCCGGCACCCCGGCGCCCGGCCTGTCCAACCTGACCGGCCACGGCGGCTTCCTCCCGAACGGAACCAGCGGCCTGGTCACCGGCCTGCTCGCCTCGGTCTTCGCGTACGGCGGCCTGGAGACCGTCACCATCGCGGCCGCCGAGTCGAAGGACCCGCGGCGCAGCGTGGCGGTCGCGGTGCGGACCGCGATGTGGCGGATCGCGCTGTTCTACGTCGGTTCGATGGCGGTGATCGTCACGCTGGTGCCGTGGGACGACCCGGCGGTGGTCCGGCCGGGCCCGTACGTCGCCGTGCTGGACACGCTGGGCATCCCGGGCGCCGCGCAGGTGATGAACGTGGTGGTGCTGATCGCGCTGCTGTCCGCGATGAACGCCAACATCTACGGCTCCTCGCGGATGGCGCACTCGCTGATCGCCCGCGGCCACGGGCCGCGCGCGCTGTCCCGGATCTCCGGGGGCGTGCCGCGCCGCGCGGTGCTGGCCTCCTGCGGGTTCGGGTTCCTGGCGGTGCTGCTGTCCTACTGGTGGCCGGAGACCGTCTTCTCCTGGCTGCTGAACATGGTGGGCGCGGCGGTGCTGGTGGTCTGGGGGTTCATCTGCGTCGCCCAGCTGCGGACCAGGCGGCACCTGTCGGCGGCCGAACTCCCGGTCCGGATGTGGGCGTTCCCGTACCTGACCTACCTGGCGCTGGCCGCGATCCTGGCGGTGCTGGCGCTGATGACGCTGGACTCCGCCAACCGCGTGCAGCTGTACTTCACCGCCGGGCTGACGCTGCTGCTGGCGGTGGTGGGCGCGCTGCGCGGGCGCCGGCCGGCCGCGGCCTGACGCGGCGGAGCCCCGGGGACCGCCGACGGTCTCCGGGGCTCCGGCGGGCGCGGCTGCGGGCGGCTACTCGAAGGACGGGCCCGCGGTGCGGGTGCGCTTGATCTCGTAGAAGCCGGGGGTGGAGGCGACCAGGATCGTGCCGTCCCAGAGCCGGGCGGCGGCCTCGCCGCGCGGGGTGGGCGTGACGACCGGGCCGAAGAAGGCGACGCGGTCGCCGTCCGGGCCGTCGACGGCGATCACCGGGGTGCCGACGTCCTCGCCGACCAGGCCGATGCCCTCGGCGTGCGAGGCGCGCAGCGCGTCGTCGTGCGCGTCGGTGTCGGCGGCGTCGGCCAGCTCCTCGGGCAGGCCGGCGGCGCGCAGCGCGGCGACGATCGTCTCGCGGTTGTTGGGCAGGCCCTGGTTGTGGAAGCGGGTGCCGAGCTCGGTGTAGAGCGGGCCGAGTACCTTGTCGCCGTGCGCCTGCGCGGCGGCGGTCAGGACCCGGACCGGGCCCCAGCCGGCGGCCAGCAACTCGCGGTACTGCTCGGGCAGGTCGTCCCGGTTCTCGTTGAGGACGGACAGGCTCATCACGTGCCAGCGGGTGTCCACCGGGCGGAGCTTCTCGACCTCCAGCATCCAGCGGGAGGTCATCCAGGCCCAGGGGCAGATCGGGTCGAACCAGAAGTCGGCGATCTTGCGGGAGTCTGCGGTCGTCACTGACGGCGCCCTTCGGGTCGGCGGGTCGGGGGTTTCCCCCGGGGTGCAACGGCGGACGGCCCGGGTTGATTCCTCCCCCAGTGCAATGGCACAGGCCGGACGGCGTGAAAGGATGCCCCCGACGGAGTGCCATGAACACTCCGAAAACCGTGTGTTCCGTACAGAGGAGTGCCGACGTGCCGGGCAAGAACCTGAGCCGTGAGGAGGCCCGCGACCGGGCCGCGATCATCCGGGTGGAGAGCTACCGCGTCCACCTGGACGTCAGTGCGGCGGCCGACCCCGGCCGGCCCACCTTCCGTTCCACCACCCGGATCTCCTTCGACTGCGCCGAGCCGGGCGCGACCAGCTTCGCCGACCTGCTGGCCCCCGAGGTGGTCTCGGTCGAGCTGAACGGCATCGCGCTGGACGTGGCGGAGGTGTTCGACGGCACCCGGGTGGCGCTGCCGGTGCTGGCCGCGCACAACGAGCTGACCGTGGTCGCCGAGTGCGCGTACAGCCGCACCGGCGAGGGCCTGCACCGCTTCACCGACCCGGTGGACGGCGAGACCTACCTGTACACCCACTACGAGCCGGCCGACGCCCGCCGGGTCTTCGCGAACTTCGAACAGCCGGACCTGAAGGCCCCGTTCACCTTCACCGTGACCGCCCCCGCCGCCTGGGACGTGTACGCCAACGCGGTGCACGAGCGCGTCACCGGCGAAGGGGACGCCCGCACCTGGGAGTTCGCCCCGACCCGGCCGATCTCCACCTACCTGACCGCCGTGGTGGCCGGCCCGTACCACGTGGTGCGCGACCACTACTCGCGCGAACTGCCGGACGGCACGGTGCTGGAGATCCCGCTGGCCGCCACCTGCCGGCGCTCGCTCGCCGCGCACTTCGACGCCGACGAGATCCTCACCGTCACCAAGCAGGGCCTGGACTTCTTCCACCGGGAGTTCGACTACCCGTACCCGTTCGGCAAGTACGACCAGTGCTTCGTCCCCGAGTACAACATCGGCGCGATGGAGAACCCGGGCTGCGTGACCTTCCGCGAGGAGTTCGTCTTCCGCTCGAAGGTCACCGAGGCCGCGTACGAGTCCCGGGCCAACGTGGTGCTGCACGAGATGGCCCACATGTGGTTCGGCGACCTGGTCACCATGAAGTGGTGGGACGACCTGTGGCTGAAGGAGTCGTTCGCCGACTTCATGGGCTCCTACGCGCAGATCGGCGCCGGCACGAGGTACCGCTCCGCCTGGATCACCTTCGCCAACCGCCGCAAGGCGTGGGCGTACCGGCAGGACCAGTTCCCCACCACCCACCCGATCACCGCGGACATCCGCGACCTCGAGGACGCCAAGCTCAACTTCGACGGCATCACCTACGCCAAGGGCGCCGCCGTCCTCAAGCAGCTGGTCGCCTACGTCGGCGCGGACGCCTTCTTCGAGGGCGCCCGCGGCTACTTCCGCAAGCACGCCTACGGGAACACCGTGCTGGACGACCTGCTGGACGCCCTGGAGGAGACCAGCGGCCGCGACCTGCGCGCCTGGTCCGCCGCCTGGCTGCAGACCTCCGGCGTCAACACCCTGACCCCCGAGCTGGCGTACGACGCCGAGGGCCGGATCACCGAACTGGCGGTCCGCCAGGACGGCGCGCCGCTGCGCCCGCACCGGATCGCGGTCGGCCTGTACGACCTGACCGGAGACGGCGCCCTGCGGCGCACCGACCGCTACGAGCTGGACGCCGCCGGGGAGCGCACCGTGGTCGCCGCGGCCGCCGGGCGCCCGGCGCCCGCGCTGGTGCTGGTCAACGACGACGACCTGACGTACTGCAAGGTCCGGTTCGACGAGCGCTCGCTGGAGACCCTGCGCACCTCCCTCGGCGGCCTCGCCGACGAGGCGGGCCCGGACGCGCCGAGCCTGGCGCGGGCGCTGGCCTGGTCCGCGGTGTGGAACCTCACCCGGGACGGCCTGATGCCCACCCGCGACTACCTCGACCTGGTGCTGCGCTTCGCCGGCCGGGAGTCCGACGTCGGCGTGCTGCAGTCGCTGCACCAGCAGGCCGCCGCCGCGCTGGCGGTGTACGCCGACCCGGCCCGGCGCGCCGAGTACGCCGCCGCGCTGGCCGAGTGCGCGCTGCGCGAGCTGTCGCAGGCCGCCCCCGGCAGCGACCACCAGCTGGCCTGGGCCCGGTTCCTGGCCGACACCGCCGAGCGCGCCGACCACCTGCGGCTGCTGCGCGGACTGCTCGACGGCACCGGCCGGATCGACGGCCTGGACGTCGACCAGGAACTGCGCTGGACGTTCTGGCTGGCACTGGCCGCGCACGGGGAGGCCACCGCCGAGGAACTGGACGCCGAACTGGCCCGCGACCACACCGCCAGCGGCCGCCGCCAGCAGAACCAGTGCCTGGCCGCGCTGCCCACCCCGGAGGCCAAGGCCGCCGCCTGGGCCTCGGTGGTCGACTCCGACGAACTGCCCAACGCCCTGGTGGAGGCCCGGATCGCGGGCTTCAACCAGGCCGGGCAGCGGGAGCTGACCGCCCCCTACGCCGAACGGTACTTCGAGGTGCTGGAATCGGTCTGGGCGGAGCGCTCGATCGAGATCGCGATGCGGATCGTCGGCGGCTTCTTCCCGCGCTACCGGACCTCCGCCGAGACGCTGGCGGCCACCGACGGCTGGCTGGCCGCCCACCCGGACGCCGCCCCGGCGCTGCGCCGGCTGGTGCTGGAGTGCCGGGACGACCTGGCCCGGGCGCTGCGGGCCCAGGAGTGCGACGCCCGCTAACGGCTCCCGACAACGCGCCCGGGGCAACTCCCTCCTCCGGAGAGGGAGCTGCCCCGGGCGCGAGGGTGCTGCGACTACTTCAGGGTGGCCGAGGTCAGGCCCGCCTGGACCTGCCGCTGGAAGGACAGGTACACCACCAGCACCGGGAGCATCGCGATCGTCATGCCGGCGAACAGGCCGGGGAAGTCGCTGGCGTAGCCGGACTGCTGGGCCAGGTTCATCAGGCCCTGGGCCAGCATCGAGCGGTCCGGGTCGCTGCTGCTCTGCTGCTGCATCAGGGTCAGCGGCAGCAGGTACTGGTTCCACTGGCCGAGCACGTTGAAGATGAACACGCTGATCAGGCCGGACTTCGCCATCGGCACCATGACCTGGAAGAACGCCCGGGTGTGCGAGCAGCCGTCGATCATCGCGGCCTCGTGGACGGCGCTGGGCAGCGACCGGAAGAACGAGTGCAGGAAGAACACGGTGAAGGGCAGCGAGTAGGCCGTGTAGACCAGGATCAGGCCGGCGTACTGGTTCAGCCCGAGCCAGGGGATGACGGTGCCGAGGTTCTTCATCATGAAGAACAGCGGGACGAGCGCCAGGTAGACCGGGAACATCGCGCCGGCCACGAAGAAGTAGTAGATGACCCGGTTGCCGCGGAACTCGTACCGGGCCAGCACGTAGGCGGCCATCGAGCCGAGCAGCATGGTCAGCGTGAGCGAACCCGCCAGCACGATCACGGTGCTGACGAAGAAGTCGCCGATGCCCTTGTTCCAGGCGCGGGTGAAGGCGTCGAAGCCCCAGTGCGAGGGCCAGCTCCAGGCGCTGTCGCCGATCTCGGCGTTGTTCTTGAACGAGCCGAGGATGATCCAGATCAGCGGGCCGATGATCAGGACCGCCCACAGGGCCAGGAAGCCGTGCGAGAAGACGTTGAGGACTCCCCCGCCGTCGGCGAAGCGCTGCTCCTTGACCGGCTTGCGCGGCTTGTCGTTCCCGCCGTTGCGCTGGGCCGGGATGCCGGTGGTCGCGTCGGTGTTGGTGCTCATGCCGGGAACCTCAGAACTCGATCTTCTCGCGCCGGGTGACCCGGAGCGAGACGACGGACAGGACCAGGGTGATGAAGAAGATCACCACACCCATGGCGCAGGCGTAACCGGCCTTGCCGAAGGTGATGAAGTTGCGCATCAGCAAGGTCGCCATGATCTCGCTGTGGTGGTCCGGGCCACCGCCGTAGTACGCGCCGGGGGTCATCGTGGAGACCAGGGCGAAGGCGTCCATCGCGGCGATCGCGAGGTAGACCCAGGCGGTCTGGATGCTCTCCCAGAGCAGCGGCAGCGTGATCTTGAAGAAGGTGGTGCCGCGCTTGGCGCCGTCCAGCATGGCGGCCTCGTAGATGTCCTTCGGGATGCTCTGCATGGCGGCCGAGAACAGCACCAGGTAGAAGCCGACGCCGGACCAGATGATCACGCCCATGACGCACCACAGGCCGAAGGTCGGGTTGGACGCGAAGTCCCAGGGGTGCTGCTCGTCGACGATGCCGAGCGAGATCAGGACGCCGTTGAGCAGACCGCCCTTGTCCGTCCGGTACACGCCCTGGAAGAGCACCGACAGGATCGCCACCGAGAGCACCTGCGGGAAGAAGAAGACGACCTTGTAGAAGGCCGAGCCGCGCACGCCCTGCACGCCGCCGGTGCTGCTCCGGCCGCCCACGTTGAGCATGAAGGCGAAGAACAGCGCCAGCAGGATGGTGGCCAGCGGCAGCACGATCAGCAGCAGCAGGTTGTGCTGCAGCGCGCCGAGGAAGGCGCTGTCCTGGAACAGCTTGGTGTAGTTGTCCAGTCCGATGAAGTTCATCTCGGACGAGGCACCCGACCAGTCGGTCAGCGAGTAGCCGAAGGTCTGCAGGTAGGGCCAGATGACCAGAAGGATGTACAGCGCGACGGGCACCACGAGGAACCCGAAGATGAACGGTGTTTTACGGTGTCGCATGGGAGCTGCTCCTGTCCGCCGACAGCCTGTGGTCAGACAGGCCTGGAACTGCGGTGTCGCGTGGAACGGCCGGGGTCCGCGCCCGGACCCCGGCCTTGCGGTGTAAGGCCGTCGGCCTACCGGGGGTCAGACCTTATTGGAGGTCGCGGCCTTGCCGCGGGCGACCCACGCCGCC
>NZ_JBHUWH010000199.1:0-13407 GCF_042670125.1 Kitasatospora sp. NPDC057198
CCGCGGGGCCCGTTCGCACCCGCCCCGAGGAGAGCACCGATGACCGCCGCCGAGCCCGCCGCCGCCCCGACCGACCAGGTCGCCGGGCAGGCCCCCGCCCCGGTCTTCCGGGCCGCCGAGGCCCGGGACGTGCCCGCCCTGGTGGCGCTGGTGGAGTCGGCCTACCGGGGCGAGTCCAGCCGGGCGGGCTGGACCACCGAGGCGCACCTGCTGGAGGGGCAGCGTACCGACGCGGCCGCGGTGGCCGAACTGCTGGAGCGCCCCGACTCGGTGGTGCTGCTGGTCGAGCGGGACGGCGCCCCCGCCGCCTGCTGCCACGTCGAGCGGCGCGGCGGCGCGGCGTACTTCGGGATGTTCTCGGTCTCCCCGGCGATCCAGGGCGGCGGCCTGGGGCGGCAGGTGCTGGCCCGGGCCGAGGAGTGGGCCCGGGCCGCGTGGGGCGCGACCACGATGGAGATGACGGTGATCGAGCAGCGCGCCGACCTGATCGCCTGGTACGAGCGGCGGGGTTTCGCCCGTACCGGCGGCTTCGAGCCCTTCCCCTACGGGGACGAGCGCTTCGGCGTGCCGCTCCGCCCCGACCTGCGCTTCGTCAAGCTGGCCAAGTCGCTTTCCCCGCAGGAGGGTTGACCGTACGTCACCAGGCGGACGGGGCGGGCGGGGCGACCACCGGCGGGCGGTCGTCGCAGGTGAGGGTGTTGGGCAGCTCCCAGGGGGCCAGCCAGTTGCCGGTGGTGCCGCTGCCGGAGTTGCCGCCCAGGTCGGTGACCGAGAACTCGGAGCCGGCCGGGGTGAAGTGGAAGGTGCCGCAGTTGTTGATGCCGACGGCGCCGACGTTGCGGGCGGTCACGTTCTGGAAACTGGCGGAGCCGGCGACGCGGGCGCTGAGCACCGAGGTGCCGGTGCCGTCGATCTTGACGTCCTTGAACGCCAGGTTCGACAGCCGGTACTGGTCCTTCACGCCCCACTCGGCGACCGCCATGATCGCGTTGTAGGTGGAGTCCAGGTAGTGGTCGCCGGTGACCGCGATGTCGGCGTCGACGTCCCGGTCGAGCACCTCGAACCAGATCGCGCCGAGGCCGATGTTCCAGTTCAGCTCGTAGGTGCCGGCCCGCACGGTGGTGTTGTCGGTGAAGTGCAGGTACCCGGCGAACGGCTCGGCGCCGAAGCGGGAGCCCGCGTGCAGGCCGGAGCCCTCGCGGACCGGGTCGGCGACCAGGTTGTTCGAGACGGTGGTGTCGGTGCCGCCGTACACCGCGATGGCGTTGGCCAGGGTCGGCGACTGCACGGTGTTGTGGTCGATGGTGATCCGGGCGTCCGGGGTCTTCTCCGACCAGAGCGCGATGCCGTCGTCCCCGGTGTTGCGCAGGAAGTTGTCCCGGATCACCGAGTCGGCCACGCCGGTGTGGAAGTTGATGCCGTCGGCGATCTGGTCGGCGATCTGGTTGCCGGTGATCTCGAGGTTCTTCATCGGGCCGTCCAGCCAGATGCCGACCTTGGTGTGGTGGATGTACAGGCCCTCGATGCTGGAGTCGCTGAACGCGCCGCCGACGCCGTTGACCTGGTCGGTGTCGATCCGCTCCCGGACGTCTCCCTCGATGGCGAACCCGGAGAGGTGGACGTCGTGGCTGCCGCCCTGCGCCGCGTCCTTGCCGTAGACGCCGACGCCGGTGTGCACGCTGCCGTCGGGGGCGGGGGCGGCCAGGGTCTGCTGGGTGCCCTTGAGCACGGTGTACCAGCTGCCCGCGCCGATCACGGTCACGTCGTCGACCACCAGGTGCCGGTTGACCTGGAAGACGCCCGGCGGCAGGTAGACCGGCAGGTGCACGGCCTTGGCCAGCTTGACCGCCCGGTCGATGGCGTCCGCCGAGTCGCGCCGCCCGGTCGGGTCGGCGCCCAGCGCCAGCACGTTGACGGCCCTCGGCTCGACGTGCGGGGCGGCGACCAGCTGCGAGTCCAGCAGGTCGATCGCCGCCCAGGACGCCTTCGACCCGGCTGGCAGCGCGATCCGGACCTTGTCGCCCGCCCGGTAGGTGCGGCCCAGCAGCATCCGCTGCTCGTCGTACATGTGCCCGGGGCGGAACGGGGTGGCCACGGTCGGCGCGGGGGTGGTCGCGGCGGGCACGCAGCCGCACTCGGTGATCCACCAGTCCGGGTGCAGCAGCCCGGCCTTCGGGTCGTTGGTGAACGGGTACTGGTTGTACAGCCACGAGTACTGGCTGGTGGCCGTCAGCCGGCGGTGGTCCCGGCCGTTGACGGTGACGTCCAGCGGCGCGGTGATCCCGCCGCCGTCCGCCGCGTCGGGGAGGCTGTAGCGGACGGTGATCGCGTTGGCGGCCGCGGGCAGCGTGAACTCCACGTACTGGCCGGGGGCCAGCTTCACCGCGCTGCGGCCGGACGCCTCCGCGGCCAGGGTGTACGCGGTGCGGTCGGCGGCGATCACGCTGCCGGTGGTGGCGGCCTGCTCGGCCTCCTGCTCCTGGAAGTCCACCCGGGCGCCGCGGCCGGCGGTCAGCGCCGGGTCGATCCCGGCCCGGGTCACCACGGCGCCGCCGCCGCCGGAGGAGGAAGGTGCGGCGTACGCGGCCGGGGCGCACAGCGCCACCCCGAGCCCCAGCACGGAGGCGACCACGGCCGCCCCGGCGCGGGCCGGGCGGGGCAGGACGGAACGGGGCGGCACGGAACGGGGCGGCACGGAACGGGAGGGGGACGCGGGGGCAGCGGGCATCGGGGACCGGCTCTCTGGAAGGCGTGGTGGAGGTGAGCCGACAGTAGGGGCGCACGCGGCACGTCCACAAGAGAGTTGCGCAGAAATTTCTACCTGATGTCAGATTCTTGCGACTGAAGGATCAATCGTTGCGGTGCGACCGGCCTGCCACTCCACGTACCGCCCGGACTCCCGGGTCAGGCCCATCAGGAACCACAGCAGCAGCGCCGTGTCGTCGCCCCAGCCCAGCAGCGGCAGGAAGTCCGGCACCGCGTCGAGGGGGCTCAGCAGGTACACCCCCACCGCCAGCGTCAGCGCCGCCAGCTTCCCCGGCCCCACTCCCGGGTACCGCCCCGCCAGCGCGTCCCGCAGCAGGCGCGGCAGCGCCCGCACCCGCGCCACCGCCCCCGGCGCGCCCGGCCGCCGGGTCTCCCGGTACAGCCCCCACGCCGAACGCGTCACCGCCAGCCCGTCCAGCCCCCGCACCCGGGCCGCCCTGCCCTTGCCACTACCCATTGGGTCCTCCCGGGACGAACGCCTCGACTCCTTCCACGGTACGGGACCGCGCCCGGTCCCCCGGGGCCCGTGCCGGGCGGCGGCCCACCCGGGCGGCGGCCCACCCGTGCGGACCCGGGACACGCCGCCCGGCGCGCCCCGGGCGTGCGCGCCGCCGGGGTCCGGCCGATGCTGGCCGCATGACGAGCAACAGCACCACCGAAGAGCCGCTGATCCGGGTCGCCGAGTTCCGCACCGACAGCCGCTACCGCCTGGTCCACTTCCGGGACGCGGGCTGGAAGCCGCTCGCCCCCGAGGAGTTCGAACCCGAGCTGCACCACCACTACCCCGACCTCGACCCGCACGACCCCGTCCGGGTCCACTGGGACGACCGCCCGTGGGAGTGGCCCGCCTGGCACCCCGGCGAAGCCTGACCCGGCGCGCCCCGGCGGGCGGGTGCGGGGGTGGGCGGGGCTCAGCGGGTCGCCGCCAGCAGCGCCAGCACCTCCTCGGTGGTACCGGTCTCGCCCAGCCGCGGGAAGATCCGCCGCACGCTGTTGAGGTGCGCCTCCGCGTCCAGGTCGGTCATCGCGTCGACCGCCAGCGTCACGTGGTAGCCGTGCTCGTGCGCGGCCCGGGCGGTGGACTCCACACCCATGCTGGTGGCCACGCCGGTCAGCACGATCTGCGTCACGCCCCGGCGGCGCAGCTGCACGTCCAGGTCGGTGCCGTGGAAGGCGCCCCAGTTGTGCTTGGTCACCACCAGGTCGGACGGGTCCAGCAGCTCCTCGGAGAGCCGGTCCCAGCCCTCGGGGCGGGGCGCGCCGGAACCGCCCCGGTTCTGCTCGGTGCGGCCGGGCGGCACGTCCCCGCCGTCCGCGGCGAAGGACACCCGCACCAGCACCACCGGCAGCTTCGCGGCGCGGAACGCCCCGGCCAGCGCGATGCTGCGCTCCAGCACCTCCCGGGTGGGGTGCGGGGCGGTGGGGGCGGCCAGGATGCCCTGCTGGAGGTCGATGACGACCAGGGCGGTGTTCGGGTCGAGCGCGGTGACGGACACGGCGGGCCTTTCGTCGGGCGGTTGCGCGGACGGCCCGGGGCCCGGACTGTCCAGTTCCACTGCGCAGGTTACCTGTACAGTTCGGACGGTCCGGGCCCCGGGCCCACCGCGCGCGGGCTCAGCCCGCCAGCTGCGCCTCGATCGCGGCCACCAGCTCCGCCGACTCCGGCTCGGTCCGCGGCCGGAACCGCCCGACCACCTCGCCGTCCGCCGACACCAGGAACTTCTCGAAGTTCCACTGCACGTCCCCGGCCTCACCGGTCGCGTCCGCGACCTCGGTCAGCCGCGCGTACACCGGGTGCCGCCCCGCCCCGTTCACGTCGATCTTCTCGAACAGCGGGAAGGACACCCCGTACGTGGTCGAGCAGAACTCCTGGATCTCCTCCGCCGAGCCCGGCTCCTGCCCCATGAACTGGTTGCACGGGAACCCGAGCACCGTGAACCCGCGCTCCCCGTACTTCTCCTGCAGCCGCTCCAGGCCCGCGTACTGCGGCGTCAGCCCGCACTTCGACGCCACGTTCACCAGCAGCAGCACCTTCCCCCGGTGCTCGCCCAGCGAGGACGGCTCGCCCGCCAGCGTCCGGATCGGGAGCTCGAACAGCGCATCCGCCATGACCTGCACCTGCCTTCTCTGCGACGACATGCCAACGCCCCCGAACCTACCCCGCCGGGCGCCGCCGCGGCCGGTGCACCGACCGGTACGCCCGCCAGTACGCCGGTATGCCGACCGGTGCACCGACCGGTACGCCGACCGGTGCGCCCGCCGGGGTACGCCCGCCGGTACGTCTAGAGCATGGCCAGGCCGGCGAAGCCGACGGCGGCCCACAGCAGCAGGAGCAGGGCCCACGGCGAGGTGCTGCTGAGCAGGGCCAGCAGCGGGACGCTCTCCCAGAGCGAGAACCAGGCGAGGAGGAACACCGTCTCCAGCACCCCGGCCCGCTTCAGCACCGCCACCGTGAGCACGATCCCAGAGGTCACCACCAGCAGGGCCAGGACGCGCTCCCGGGTGAAGGGCGACCTGACCCGGTGCGAGTGGCCGGCGTGTTCGAGCCGGGCCACCTCGCCCTTCCAGACCTTGACGTCCACGCTGTCGCCGACCCGGACCGAGCCGAAGAGCGTGCCGTCGACGTCGTAGCCCTTCCGGGTCGTCCCCCGGGAGACCGTCAGCGTCCAGGTGTCCCTGTTGTCGGAGGAGGCGGCGGGGGAGTGCCTCTTGTCCGCGACCAGGCCGGTCTCCGTCACGATGCAGTCGCTCTCCCGGGCCGCCTCGGCCGTGACCCCGGCGGCGCACGGCGGGGCGGTCAGGTCGCCGATCGCGTCGCTGCGCAGGCCGAGGCCCCAGGCCAGCCCGCCCAGCACGACCGCCAGTCCGCACGAGACGATCACCGCGCGGGCCCACCCGCTCCAGAGCGACGACCGGCCCGAACGCCACGGACCGCGCCGGCGCCGCGCCCGCGCCGGCACGCTCCTGACCGGCCGGGGGCGCCAGGGCGGCCGGGGCGCCTGCCCGGACACCTGCCGGGGCCAGGGCCGGGGCGGCGGCGCGGCGGCCACCGCTGCTCCCGCGGGCGCCGGACGCACCGCGGCGGGCACGGCCACCGGGACGGGCGCGTCCCGCTCGGCCCGCTCGTCTCGCTCGGCCCGCTCGTTCCGTTCAGTCTGCGCGACCCGCTCGACCCGCTCGACCCGCTCGTCCCGTTCGGCCTGCTCGACCGCCCCGGCGGCGCGCGGCCGCGGTACGTCCGGCGCCTCCGTCGTCATGCTCAACTGCCTGCGCAGCACCCGCAGTTCACGGGCGATCCGGTCCGCCTCCTGCCGGACGCCGGCCAGTTCCGACTCCAGCGACCGGGTGTACCGGGAGGCGTGCACGAGCTGCTGGCGCTGGCGGTCGACCTGCGCGCGCAGCCGGTCCAGCTCCTCGTCGGCCCGCCGCTGCTCCCGGGCCGCCGCGTCCTCGGTCGCCGCCCGCGCCCGGTCCGCCGCCGCCCGCGCGGCCTCGGCCTCGGCGGAGCCGGCGCGTTCGCGGGACAGCGCACCGCGGAGCTCCCGGATCTCGCGGGCCTGGGCGTGGTTGAGCTCCAGCAGCGCCGGCACCTCGGCCGGGTCGTTCGCGGCGGCGGCCTCGGCGATCGCCCGGAGCTCGGGCAGGCGGTGCCTGGTGTAGGCGTACGGGCCGCAGTCGTGGGCGTCGAGGACGGCGAAGTAGTCCCGCAGCACGTCCTCGGGGACGATCCAGTGGCCGCCGAGGTAGGCGCGGGCCGAGTCGGCGGAGAGCGCGAGGGCGTCGGCGAGCCGTTCGGGGCCGAGCCCGCGGCGCTCGGCGCGGGCGAGGAGGTCCGCCATGGCCGCGCGGTACTCGGAGAGGGCCCGGGTGGCCGCCTCCCGGGCGGCGTTCCTGGTGAACGGGAAGGCGGCGGAGGAGCCGGTGTTCGACTGGGTCGGCCGGGGCAGGTTGCGTCCGGCGAGCCGGAGCCTCAGATGGGGGAACAGGGCGCCGAGGCTGAGCAGTTCGGGGCCGCCGAGGACGCCCTCCTCGACCAGTTCGACCAGGTGCCGGGTGAAGGACGTCGGGGTGCCGGCCTGCTCGGCCAGCGGTACGACGTCCGCCGGGCCCTCGGCCGCCGCCAGGACGTACGTGCCCTCGATGTCGAGGTGGGCCTCGCTCAGCGCCCCGCCGCCCGGCCCGGCCAGGGTCCGGGTGGCGCGCCCGGCGTGGCAGCAGTCGAGGACGACGATCCGGACGCGGGCGGGGCAGCCGAGCAGGTTGTCCCGGACCTTCTCGTACGTCAGGCTGCTGACGTCGGGGTCCGTCGGGTTGGTGTCGGTGAACGTCAGGCACAGCTGCGCGTTCGGCTGGAGCAGGCCGTGCCCCGCGTAGTACAGCAGCAGGACCCCGTCGGTGCTCTCGAACAGCCGGCGGAGCCTCGGGGCCAGCGCACTGATGTTCTCCGGGTCCCGGAAGACCGTCACCTCCTCCTCCGACCACCCGCAGAGCTTCGGGTCGAGCAGGATCCGCCGCATCCGGTCGAGGCTGTTGGCCACGGCGGGCAGCCGGGAGAACCCCTCGTCCCGGTAGCTGGTGGTGCCGATCAGGATCGCCCGGGAGGTCAGGCCGGCGGGCAGGCCGGGCAGCCTAGGCACGCTCCCCGCCCCCTCCTGTACCCGTGTCTCCGCCCCCGCCCCCGCCCCCGTCGAGCGTCCTGCGCAGGACCTCCTCCACCTGCCCGGGGTCGAGGTTGCTCACCTCCACCGTGGTCGTGTCGTCCCCGCCGGAGCGCGTCACGGTCACCCGCACGTGCGAGCGCCTGGTCCGCAGCCACACCGTCAGCGACCGGGCCAGCACCCCCGCGACGCCGGTCGTGCCGACGGCCACCTGCAGGAGGTCGACGGCGCCGCCGAGCTCGCCCTCGACGGGCGGCGACGCGACCGCCCTGACCAGGCCCCGCAGCCGGTCCTCGCCGCGCAGCCACTCCCACAGTGCGGCCGTCTCGCCGATCGCGTCGTCACCGGACAACCGGATCTGAATGCCAGTCAACTCATCCTGCTTTCCTGCCTGTTGTCAGCCATTGCGCATCATGGCAGGAACGCGTCCGGTCCGCAGCGGAACGGCGGGAAGCCGGACGGCGGCGGTGCGCGGCGCCGGGCGGGACGGGGCCGTACGGGGCCGTACGGGGCCGGACGGGTGAGCGGCGGCCGACTTCGCCGCCGCGGGTGCGCCGTCCGGCCCGTTCCGCCCGGCGGAGCGGGATAGTCGTGAGCCGGGCCGCTCCGGCGCCGCCCGACCGTCCGGCTCCGCCACCCGCTCCGCCGCAAGGGAACGCAACGATGACCGACACCGGCACGTCCTACCGCGACCTCAGCGCCCTGGTGATCAACTGCACGCTCAAGCGCTCTCCGGAGCGCAGCCACACCCAGGGCCTGATCGACATCAGCACCGGAATCCTCGAACGCCAGGGCGTGCGGACCGAGGTGCTGCGCGCGGTCGACCTCGACCTCGCCACCGGCGTATGGCCGGACATGACCGAGCACGGCTGGGAGAGCGACGAGTGGCCGGTCGTCTACTCGAAGGTGATGGCCGCCGACATCCTCACCCTGGCCGGCCCGGTCTGGCTGGGCGACAACTCCTCCGTGATGAAGCGCGTCATCGAGCGGCTGTACTCCTGCTCGTCCGTCCTCAACGAGCACGGCCAGTACGCCTACTACGGGCGGGTCGGCGGCTGCCTGATCACCGGGAACGAGGACGGTGCCAAGCACTGCGCGATGAACGTGCTGTACAGCCTCCAGCACCTGGGGTACGTCATCCCGCCGCAGGCCGACGCGGGCTGGGTGGGGCCGGCTGGGCCGGGGCCCTCCTACCTGGACGAGGGGTCGGGCGGGCCGGAGAACGACTTCACCAACCGGAACACCACGTTCATGACGTGGAACCAGCTGCACCTGGCCCGGATGCTGAAGGACGCGGGCGGCATCCCGGTGCACGGCAACCAGCGCTCCGAGTGGGACGCGGGCTGCCGCTTCGACTTCGAGAACCCCGAACACCGGTAGGGCCGCCCGCCGGAGCCGGCGGTCGCGGTGGGCAGGACGGACGCCCGCTGCCGTGGTCGGGGAGCGGGCGTTCGGGGGTGGTGGCCGGTTCAGGCGGTGGAAGCCAGGGCGGCCCGGGCGGGGGCGGAGGTGTTGACGTGGTGGGTGCCGGGGCCGAGGGGGCGGGGTGGGTGGCCGGGGAGGTCGAGGACGGCCGCGCAGCCCGCCGGGACGGTCAGTTCGGCGTTCAGGCCCCGGTCGGTGAGCTGCCAGGAGATGGCGGCGGTGCCGTGGGGGGTGTCGTGGCTGGCCCTGGCCCAGGTGAGGCCGCCGCCGGGGCGGGGGGCGAAGCGGATGGTGCGGTAGCCGGGTTCGGCGGGGGCGAGACCGGCGACGGTGCGGTGGAGCCAGTCGGCGACCGCGCCGAGGGCGTAGTGGTTGAAGGAGGTCATGCCGCCCGGGTTGAGGGTGCCGTCGGGGCGCAGGCTGTCCCAGCGTTCCCAGATCGTGGTGGCGCCCTGGGTGACGGGGTAGAGCCAGGACGGACACTCGGTCTGCAGCAGCAGCCGGTAGGCGTCCTCCAGGTGTCCGGCGTCGGTGAGGGCGTCGCAGATCAGCGGGGTGCCGACGAAGCCGGTGGCGATCTTGTGGCCGCCTTCGCGGACCAGTTCGGCCAGGCGGTCACCGGCCCGGCGGCGGGCGGCGGGGTCGCTGACGAGGTTGAAGCGCAGGGCGACGGCGTACGCGGTGGGGCTGTCGGAGGTGAGCAGGCCGTCCGGGGTGCCCCAGCGCTGCCGGAACGCGGAGGCGACCTGGTCGGCCAGCAGGCCGTAGCGGTGGGCGTCGGCGTGCTCGCCGATCACCCGGGCGGTGAGGGCCAGGTGCCGGGCGGAGTGGGCGAAGTAGGCGGTGGCGATCAGGTACGGGTCCGTGCGGCCCGCGCCGGGGTCCTCGGGCGGGGCGGCCGGGTCGAGCCAGTCGCCGAGCTGGAAGCCGCTGTCCCAGAGCCTGGTGGGCCCGGCGAGGCGGTCGACCAGGTCGACCCAGCGGCGTCCGGCGGTGTAGTGGCGGCGCAGCAGTTCGGGGTCGTCGAAGCGCTGGTGCAGCAGCCAGGGGGTGAGGGTGGCGGCGTCGCCCCAGACGGCGCCTGGCTGGATGGGTGTCCAGGCGGGCTCGCCGGGGATGACCGGCACGTACCAGGGGACGGTGCCGTCGGGCAGCTGCTCGATGCCGAGGTCGGTGAGCCAGGAGTCGAGCATGCCCGCGCAGTCGTAGAGGAAGGCCGCGGTGGGGGCGAAGACCTGGAGGTCGCCGGTCCAGCCGAGGCGCTCGTCGCGGGCGGGGCAGTCGGTGGGGATGTCGACGAAGTTGCCGCGCATGCTCCACACCACGTTCTCGTGGAGGCGGTTGACCATCGGGTCGCTGCACTCGAACCATCCGGTGCGGCGCAGGTCGGTGTGGTGGACACGGGCGGTGACGTCGGCGGGGGCGAGGTCGCCGGGCCAGCCGGTGATCTCGGCGTAGCGGAAGCCGTGCAGGGTGAAGCGGGGCTCCCAGGTCTGCGGGCCGCCGGCCAGGATCAGGGTGTCGACGGAGCGGGCCTCGCGCAGCGGGCGGACGGCGAGTTCGCCGCCGTCCAGGACCTCGGCGTGCCGCAGGACGACCTCGGTGCCGGCCGGGCCGTCGACGGTGATCCGCAGGCGGCCGACCAGGTTCTGGCCGAAGTCGAGCAGGTGGCGGCCGTCGGGGCGGCGGGTCACCGAGACGGGGGCGACCTCGGCGGTGCAGCGCACCGGCGGGCCCTGCGGGGCGACCAGGGTGCGCGGGTCGCGGGTGTGGACGGCGACCGGGGTCCAGCCGTCGGTGGTGGCCCGCGGGGTGGACCAGAGCGGGTCGTCGAGGCGGGAGTCGTGGGTCTCGCCCTCGTACAGGCCGCTGAACAGGATCGGGCTGGGGGCGGCCGTCCAGTGGGGGCCGGTGGCGACGGTGGTGCGGGTGCCGTCGGGGTGGGTGACCTCCAGTTGGGCGATCAGCGACTGGTCGGTGCCGTAGATGTTGCGGGTGCCGCCGTCGAAGCCGTACCTGCCGCGGTACCAGCCGTCGCCGAGCCAGGCGCCGAGGGCGTTGTCGCCGGGCACGAGGTGGGCGGTGACGTCGTGGGTGCGGTAGCGCAGGCGTTCGGGGTAGACCGTCCAGCCGGGGGCGAGGGCCTCGTCGCCGATGCGGCGGCCGTTGATCTCGGCCTCGTACAGGCCGTGCGCGGTGACGTACAGGCGGGCGCGCTCCACGGGCTTGTCGAGGTGGAAGCCGGTGCGGACCCGGGCGGGGCGGCGTTCGGCGTCGGGGTCCTCGGGCCAGGCGGCGCCGACCGGGACGGCGGTCCAGTCGGCGGGGGAGAGCAGTCCGGCTTCGACGGCGGCGGGCGCGCTCCAGGCGGAGGGGCCTTCGCCGTCGGCCCAGACGCGGACGCGGACGGTGGCGCGTTCGCGGGAGGCGAGCGGCGCGGCGGGCCAGGGCACCAGGCGGTGGTCGGCGCCGGGCAGCGGTCCGGTGGCGGTGCGGCGGCCGTCGCGTTCGACCTCGACCTCGTAGGCGTCCTGGGCGCGGGTGCCCGCAGGCAGGGTCCAGGACAGGCGGGGCGCGGCGACGCCGGTTCCGAGGCCGTCCGGCAGGTGTTCGAACGTCACCGGGGCAGGCGGGAGAAGCATGGGGACCTTCCGGAGTGTGGGCGATGCGGGGCGGCGGGGTGAGGGGGCGTCAGCCCTTGACCGCGCCTCCGGTGAGGCCCTTCATGACCTTCTGGTTGAGGAAGAGGTAGATCGCCAGCGTGCCGAAGACATTGAGGCAGATCGCGGCGAACAGCGGGCCGTACTGGGTGGCGCCGAAGTCGCCGGTGAAGTTCAGCAGGCCGACCTGGACGGTGCGCAGGTCCTGGCTGTTGGTGAAGGTCAGGGCGACCAGCAGGTCGTTCCAGATGAAGAAGAACTGCACCAGGCCGACGGTGAGGATCGCGTTGCGCACCATGGGCAGGCTGATCGTCCAGAACATGCGCAGGATCCCGGCGCCGTCGATGGTGGCGGCCTCGAAGAGCTCGCGGGGCACGCTCTTGTAGTAGGTGGCCATCATGAAGACGGTCAGCGGCAGGCCGGTGCCGGTGTAGGTGAGGATCAGCGGCCACAGCGTGCCGGACAGGCCGGTGCGGAAGTAGACGGTGAACAGCGGCAGCAGGATCATCTGCGAGGGCACCATGACGCCGGCCAGGAAGACCAGCAGGGTCAGGCTCCGACCCTTCCACACCATGATCTGCAGTGCGAAGCCCGCGGCCGCGCCCATCAGCAGGACCAGCGCCAGCGAGGGGACGACGGCCAGCAGGCTGTTGCGCAGGTACAGGCCGATGTGGCCGGTGGTCCACGCCTCGGCGTAGTTGCCCCACTCCCAGTGGGTGGGCAGGCTCCAGGTGGAGTGGTTGAGGTAGTCGTTGTTGGACTTCACCGAGGTGAGGAACATCCACAGCAGCGGGTAGACCTCGACGACCACGAGGAGGGCGATCAGGACCTTGGCCCACAGGCCGCGCAGCGGACGGCGGCGCCGCGGGGCGGCCTTGCGGACGGCGTGGGCGGGTGCGGTGCGCAGCGGCGTGTCGACGGACATGGCGGCTCAGCCCTTCGTGAGATCGCGCCGCGAGACGCGGAAGACGACCAGCGTCACCAGCAAACACAGCACCGTCAGCAGGACCGCGATGGTGCTGCCGTAGCCGTACTCGCCGTAGGTGAAGGACGTCTGGAACATGGAGAGGGTCAGGGGGGTGGTGCCGCTGCCGGGGCCGCCGTTGGTGAGCGCGACGATCGAGTCGAACACCTTGAGGGTGCCGTTGATGCTGAAGATCGCCGAGGACATCAGGACCGGGAAGGACAGCGGCAGCACGATGTGGCGGATCAGCCGCAGGCCGGAGGCGCCGTCGAGGCGGGCCGATTCGAGGACCTCGTCGGGGATGTCCACCAGGCCGGCGAACAGCAGCACCGCGTAGAAGCCCATCGAGCGCCAGACGTCCATCAGGATCAGGACCCAGAACGAGCTCCCGGCGCTGCCGAACCAGTCGACGGAGTGCAGGCCGACCAGCTCCAGCAGGGAGTTGACCGGGCCGGTCTGCGGGGCGACCTGGAAGAGCTTCTGGAACAGCAGGCCGACCGCGACGGTCGGCAGCACCACGGGGAAGAACACCAGGGTGCGCACCAGCGCGGATGCCTTCTTCAGGTAGAAGGTGTACAGCAGGGCCAGCGCGTACCCGGCCGCGACCTGGCCGACGGTGACGACGGCCGCGTACTTGACGGTGAACCAGAGGGCGTCGTGGACGGCCGGGTCGTCGGCGAGGCGCTGGAAGTTGGCGAATCCGGCCCAGCTGAACCCCGTGATGCTGTTGCCCTTGGTGAAGGAGTACCCCAGCGACCAGCCGATGGGGACGAGCATGACGAGGGTGTACACCAGCAGGGCGGGGCCCAACAGGATCGCGACCGCCCTGCGGTCACCGAGTACGCGGTGCATTGGACGTGTCCTTCGTTGTCGTGGAGGGAGCGGTTGCGGCACGCGGCCGGGCGGATCGCGGGGGCGGGGCGTGCGCACGCCC
>NZ_JBHUWH010000200.1:0-13368 GCF_042670125.1 Kitasatospora sp. NPDC057198
TGCCGTCGGCGCGGTAGAACACGAGGTTGCCGTCGGTCTGCATGCGGGCCCAGGCGCCCGGGTTGCCCGCGGTGCCGCTGGACCACAGGACGCCGCCGGGCGCCTGCCGGTGCCTGACCACCAGGTTGCCGTCGGCGCCCATGACCAGGGTCAGGTCCGGGCCGGGGAAGGACTGCCCGGAGTCGAGCCGGCTGCCGGGCGCGAGGAGGGCACCGCCGCCCAGCGCGTAGGCGGTGCTGGGGCCGGCGAGGCTGTAGCCGGGGTCGCTGGTGGTGCCGGTGCGGGTGCCGGTCCAGGTCTGGAGGGTGCCCTGGGGGGTGATGCCCCACAGGGAGGGGGAGCCGTTGCCGGTGAGGTCGCCGTCGGAGCCGATCCGGGGCCAGGCGGCGGCGGTGACGCCGGTGGAGATGGTCCTGGCGCTGCCGAGGCCGGTGATGGCGGGGTAGGTGTAGGTGGTGCCGAAGTCGTCGGTCTCGGTGGCGCTGCCGAGGGTGAGGGTGTAGGCGGTGATGGTGCCGGTGGTGCGGTTGCGGGCCCACAGGCCGGGGCGGGACTGGGTGGTCCAACTGCCGGGGCTGATCAGGTCGGTGTCCTTCCAGCCGCTGGCGGCCAGCCGGATCGGGGAGCCGAGGGTGTTGTCACCGGGGGCCGGGTAGTACCAGAGTGCGGCGTCGGTGCCCGCGGTCTCGGTGGTGAACAGGCCGGTGCGGTTCTTGTTCTGGTTGGCGGTGCCGCGGTCGGTGGAGGCCGGGTCGCCGAGGGCCGCGATCTGCCGGGTGGCCGACCACGTGGTCGCGTAGCCGGTGCAGTCCGGGTTGGCGGTGCTCACCGCGCAGGCGGGTTTGGCGAGGACGGACTTGGTGTCGTAGACGCCGCTGACGCCGGTGTTGCCGGGGTTCTTGTAGACCCACAGGGCGGCGTCGCCGTCCCGGTGGGCGATCAGGTCGTCGAGGTCGGGGCCGATGCGCAGGCTGCCGCGGTGGGTGGTGCGGTAGTTGGCCCAGGAGTCGCCGCCGGGGGACTGCGCGGCGGTGGCGGCGGGGCTGTTCTGCGGGCCGGTGGCGGGGGTGGTGTAGGCGCGCAGGTCGCCGGCGGGTCCGTAGGTGAGGACGTCGGGGGTGCGGGCGCCGTCCTGCTCGCCGTTGACGTCGCCGTAGACCGGCTGCGGGCCGTTCGGGTTCCACGGCACGTAGAAGGCGTACTGGGCGGCGGGGGAGAGGTTCCCGGCGTTGTCCTCGGCCTGGATGTAGAGGACGTTGGTCCCCCAGCGGCCCGGGGTGACGGACAGCCGGCCGTTCGGCACGGCGGTGCCGCACTGCCAGGAGGCGCCGTCGAACTGCGGGTCGAAGCTCCAGCGCAGGCAGGCCACGCCGGAGGAGTTCAGGCCGCTCGGGTTCGGATCGGTGGCGGCGAAGAGGATCGTTCCGGTCTGGCCGGCCCGCAGGCCGGTGGTCTGGCCGTTGCCGGACGGCGGGAACTGCGTCGCCGGGTCGAAGTCCCCGGAGGGGAAGGACAGCGTCGGCGGGGTGGTGTCGACCTTGAAGTTGCAGATCGGCGTGGGGCCCGCCCAGCCGACGCCGTCGAGGCCGTCACTGGCGAAGAGGCTCCACCCGTAGGCGTGGCCGTCCTTCAGCGTGCCGCCGGGCAGCCAGTACGAGGCGGTGCCCCCGCTGGCCACGTAGGCGGAGAACCCGTTGGCGACGTCCGGCGATCCGGACTGGCTGTAGTCCCAGATGTGGTTCCAGGAGAGGGCCTGCGCCTGGGTCGGGCTGGAGACCGTCGCGGTCAGCGCCGCGCCCTGGGCCTGCGCGGCGCCGGCGCCGAGCCAGCCCCAGGTGCTGGAGTCGTTGTTGCCGCAGGACTGGGTGGTCCGCCCGTTCACGGCGGTCCGCGGTGCCGGGAGGACGGCCGGGTTCGCGGGCGGGTTCGGCACCCGGTCGTAGGTGACGGTCAACGTCGGGTTGTTCGCGACCCGTTTGAAGCCGTACGCGTCGCTCTCGTTGCCGTACAGGCCGAAGGTCAGGTTGTCGTAGGTCGGCCCGTACTGCCTGAGTACGCCGCTGACGTCGTAGGCGAAGCCGACCGGGGAGGCGCAGTTGGACTGGCCGGTGCCGGGCACCTGGCGGGTGCCGTCCAGCTTGCCGCCGACCCGGCCGGGCTGGTTGTTCCAGTTCGTGCCGCTGGAGATGCCCCCGGTCAGGTACAGGTCGACCGGATAGGTCTGGGTGCAGGAGAAGTTGGCCGCGTACACCTCCTTCAGGCTGACCGTCGCACTGTTGACCACGGCGCCGCGCAGGCCGGTGGTGTCGAACTGGAAGAACGACCGGTTGACGTCGGCGGGTACGCAGCTGCCCCCGTTGGGGTAGCTGCCGCAGACGCCGACGCCGGGGGAACTGCTCGTCCGCCGGTAGTTGCCGGTGTCGGTCGCGTGGGCGGACTGCACCCACGTCCACGCGGCGGCGGTGTTGGTCGTCGGGATCCAGGCCGGGTCGATGTAGTACGGCGCGGTGCCGTGGGCGAGCAGGTCCTGGCTCGGCGTCAGCGTCAGGCCCCCCGGATCGGTGGCCACCGGCATCACGGCGACCTTCGCGGCCGGGCCGGGGCCCTCCGCCGAACTCGCTCCGGGGACAGGGCCGTTGCCGGGGGTGCCGGTCGGGGCGGGGGCGTCTGCCGGGGCGGCCTGCGCCCGGGACTGCGTGCCGGACTTCGCAGCCGCGGCCCCGCCGCTGTCGCCGCTGTCCCACATGGTCGGCGCGGGGGCGGTCCACCGGGCCCTGCCGTCGGCGCCCTTCGCGCTCAGCGCGCCGTCCGGGCCGGCGGCGACGGTCACGCCGTCCGCGGCGGTGGTGAAGCGCAGCCGCTTCAACGCCTGCCCCGTCGCGGCCTGTTGGGTCTTCACCACCAGCACGGTCGAGACGCCGCCGAACTTCGACGCCGTCACCTTCAGGTCCACGTCCGGCAGCACCTCCGGGTACAGCAGGCCGGCGCCGTCCGCGTCCACCCGCGGCGCCGGCAGCGCGAACGGCGCCCCGATCGACAACCGCTTCCCGTCCGCGCTGGTCAGCACCGCCAGCGGTCCGTCACCCCCGCCCGACAGCAGCACTCCACCGGCCGCTGCCCGCGGCGCGAAGCCGCCCTCCGCGGTCCGCGCCAGCGTCGCGTCCAGCTCCGCCCAGCCGCCGTCCCGCCGCACCCGCTGCTGTTCCGGCGCCGCGGTCAGCGCCAGGTGCCCGTCCGGCGTCGCCGAGGTCTCGGTCGATTCGGTGGTCAGCGACTCGATCACCACGTCCTTCCCGGTGGACCGGGCCTGCGCCAGCGCCCGATCGGTCTCGGACTCCGGGCGCTGCCGCGCACGCTCCTGCGCGATCGCCGCGACCTCCTGCGCCGTGGGGGACGCGGGCAGGTCGGCGGCGAACGCCACCGGCGCGGTGAGCCCGCAGGCCAGGACCAGTACCCCGGTGAGGGCGATCAGTGGTGGTGCGGAGGATTTGCGCGGACGTCTGGACATGGTGGTTTCTCCCGGTGTCGGCAATCGGTGACAGAAAAAGGGTCGGAAGTGTCGTTTTCGGTGTGGTTTGCGTGCGGACCACGACCGTTCGCGGGCGACCCGGGGGACATGCAACCAGGGTGGGCGAACGAATTTCACGGAACGTCAGATCATCCTGATTGCACGGCTCTTGACGCTATGCCCCATGCCGTTCGGATATTTTCCGCGGAGCGCGGAGCGCGGAGCGCGGAGCGCGGGGAGCGGAGCGCGGGGAGCGGGGGGAGCGGGGAGCGGCCAACGGCCTCGGTGGCCTCGGCGGGGCGGGGTGGGCGGGGTGGGCGGAAAACCAGGTGCGCGGGGCGGGGGAGATGGGGCAGCATGGGCGGCGACGGCGCTGCCGGGCGCATTTCGCGCTCCCGCCGTTCCCTGTTCCCGGAGGTTCGCGTGGTGAAGCGATATTAGTGGCGGTGCACACCGCCCTCCGGCCTGCCCCTCTGATGGGCGGCCGGGCCTCCCGGTCCCTCTCGGACGACCCCGCTGACGTGCCCCGCTAGGGGCGCGGGCTGCTGACGCACGCCGCCGCGGGGCGTCGACACCCGCCGCGAGCCGTGGGCGGCCGCCCCTTCGCGGGCCGGTCGGCAGCCCCTGCCGTCCAGCCCTCCTCCGACCCCCGCACCCCCTGCTCGCCCCCCTGCTCGCCCCCCTGCTCGCGCCGCGCGGCCGTGCCGTGCCGCCGTGCGCCGACGCGCCCCGAGAGGACGGCCATGACCGCCACCGCATTCGACCGCAACACCGCGCGGGTACGTGAACTGATCGAGGACGAGGGGGAGTTGCGCGAAGGACCGGAGCTGGGCCGACTGCTCGGGCTGCTCGCGGAGCGCCGGGGCGCCGACCTGTCCGGCCTGCCGCCGCGACGACAGGCCGACCTGCTCGGCGCCCGGGCCGCGCAGGTGCTGCCCGGCGGCGACCGGCTCGCCGAACTGCTCGCCGAGGGGCGGCCGCTGACCGTCAAGTTCGGCATCGACCCGACCGGCGCCGAGGTGCACCTCGGGCACGCCGTCCCGATGATCCTGGCCAGCCGGCTGCAACGGATGGGCCACCGGGTGGTGTTCCTGGTCGGCGACATCACCGCCCGGATCGGCGACCCGTCCGGCCGCAGCGCCGAACGGCCCCCGCTCACCCCCGACGACGTGCGGCGCAACGTCGCCACCTACCGGCAGCAGGTCGGGCCGTTCTTCGACTTCGAGCGGGCGGAGTTCCGGTTCAACAGCGAGTGGCTGGAGCCGATGACGCTGCCCCGCTTCCTGGAGGTGCTCTCCCGGCTGCCCGCCTCCGCCGCCCTCCAGCGCGAGGACTTCCGCACCCGGCTCGCCGAGGGCAGCGGACTGACCCTGGCCGAACTGGTCTACTCCGTGGTGATGGCGCTCGACTCGGTGGAACTCGTCGCGGACGTCGAACTCGGCGGCCTCGACCAGCTGCTCAACCTCCAGATGTGCCGCCGGGTGATGAGCGCCGTCGGGCAGCGGCCCGAAGTGGTGCTCGCCACCGGCCTGATCGAGGGCACCGACGGCACCGGCGCCAAGATGAGCAAGTCGAAGAACAACTACGTCGGGCTGGGCTTCCCCGCCGAGGAGATGTTCGGCCGGCTGATGTCCTGCGCCGACCGGCTGCTGCCCGACTACCTCCGCGCCCTCACCGAACTCCTCGACGAGGAAGTCGAAACGCTGCTCGCCCAGGTCGACGGCGGCCGCCGGCACCCGATGGCCGTCAAGACCCTGCTCGCCGCCGCCGTCACCGCCACCGTCCACGGCGAGGACGCCGCGCTCGCCGCGCGGGACGCCTTCCGCGCCCGGTACTCGGTGCGCCGGTACTCCCAGGCCGGGCCGCTGCCCACCGTCGATCCGGCCGAGCACGGCGCGGCGACGCTCGGCGAACTGCTGGTCAAGGTCAGCGGCGAACTGCCCAGCCTCAACCAGGTCCGCCGGGTCGCCGAGGCGGGCGGCCTCAAGCTCGTGGTCGAGCACACCGACGGCGGCCGGCGGACGGTCCCGCTGAGCCGGGGCGAGGCGGACGAGCGGCTGCTTGTCGTGCTCGGCGCGCACGAACTGGCACGGCCGGGGGCGCACCGGCGGGTGTTCCTGCGCTGCGGGCGGAAGGTGGTGGAGCTGACCTGACCGGCGGACGAGAGCCCCGACAGGGGCCCGGGGAACGGCGAGGCCGTGGCTGCGAGCGGTTCACTGCCGGTGCGTGCGGGGGCTTCTGGCCCCTGTCACGGCACGCGGCAGCACGGACTCGCCGTTCCCCGAACCTGGTGACGCTCTTTGAATCCGGCTGTGGCACACATTTCGTGACGAGCACTGTGGGAGCACTCGCCACGTTGGCTTTGGTCACGAGAATCGACGGCAGATGTCCACCACTTCGGGAGGCGGCCGTCTGGGCCGTGTTCGATCGGCAGTGGTTGTCAGACGGCAGTGGCGTAAAGGTGAAACGTCAGGTTGTTGCGGCCCGGCGCGGCACCGGTATGCCCCGCCTTAGGTACCTTCTTGACCGTTTCGTCCTGATTCGAGTAAGTGAGTGTCCTATGGCGGTACAGAAGGATGACGTCACCGCCTCGGGAAGTCCCGACCGGCTGCTCGCGCTGTCGGACGGGATCTACGCGATCGCCATGACGCTCCTCGTCCTCGACGTGAAAGTCCCTGACGGCCTGGACGAGAAGGAGTTCCGTGATGCGATGGGCGATCTGTGGCCACAGGTCGCCGCCTACGGGCTGAGTTTCTACGTCCTGGCTGCGTTCTGGCGCGACCACCGCAGGCTCTTCCTCCTCGCCCGCCGGCTGGACACCTCCCTGCTGCGGCTGACGATGGCCTCGCTCGGGGCAATCGCGCTGCTGCCGTTCCCCACCGCGCTGCTGGCCGACTACGCCGACGAGCCGGCCGCGGTCGCCCTGTACGCGATCGTCATCGTCGTCATCGAGGCCTTCCACATGGCCATCGCCGCGGTGCTCTGGCGCCGGGAGCACCTTCAGGCCGAACCCATCAGCGACGCCCTCGGGCATGCCGTGCTCTGGGATCTGGGCACCACCGTGATCGTCTTCGGGCTGTCCGTGCCCATCGCCTGGCTCTCGCCCACAGCGGCGCTGTGGACGTGGCTCCTGCTGATCCCCGCGAAGATCGTCTCGGGACGGGGGCTGCGCTCCGCCATGCGATCCAGCTCTACCCCCTGACGGTCGGCAACGCCTGCACGACCATGTTCCCGGAGCCCCGAGGAGGCCACCGTTCGAATGCAGTACGGCCTTCGACTGCCTCCCGAAGCGGTGAACATCTGCTGTCGGTTCTCGGGTTCTGGTCCAACTTCTGTGGCGTGACTACTCCGTGTGACCGTTTGGCTCGTCGGGACGCCTCCCGAGATCGTCTGGAAACGGCCGGTGCCGACTGCGTTCGGGCTGATGGTTCTGGGCTGTGCGCGAGGTACTGCTCCAGCTGGAAGAGCTGCTCTTCCTGGCGGATCCGGGGATCAGGGTGGAGTCGGTGCAGGACGATGGCGAGGTGATTCAGGTCGGTGTCAGATGTCGGGCGACCGGGGCTCGACGCCCGGGCTGCGGGGGCTGGTCCAGGCGGGTGCACGGTTCCTACCTGCGGTTTCCCGCCGATCTTCCCGTGGCAGGACGGCGGGTGGTGCTGCGGCTGCGTGTTCGGCGCTTCACGTGCGAAAACGTCTGCTGCGGGCGGCGGACGTTCGTCGAGCAGGTTGCGGGCCTGACCCGGCGGTACAGCCAGCGGACCGAACGGATGCGGTCGGTGCTGGCCGAGGTCGGCCTCGCCCTGGCCGGCCGTGCCGGTGCCCGGCTGGCCGACGTGTTCGGGGCGGGGGTCAGCCGGAACACGGTCCTGCGGCTGGTCGACACCCTCCCGGAACCTCAGCCACAGGCCCCGCGCGTGGTCGGCATCGACGAGTACGCGATGCGCAAGGGCCGTGTCTACGGGACCGTGCTGGTCGACGTCGAGACCCGCAGGCCGGTGGACCTCCTACCGGATCGCGAGGCGGGCACGGTCGCGGCCTGGCTGGCCGAACGCCCGGGGATCGAGATCGTCTGCCGCGACCACGCCCCGTTCTTCACCGAGGGCGCCAGGACCGGGGCACCCACCGAGGTCCAGGTCGCCGACCGCTTCCACCTCTGGCGCAACCTTGGCGAAGCAGCCGAGCGGTGCGTCTCCCGCCACCGCCCTTGCCTCCGTTCGACCTTCACCGCATCGGAACCGGAGAGAGCTCCGGCAGCGGCCGAGAGCGGGTCGCCGTGGCGCACCGGGCACCGGTTCGCCGACCGCACCAGCGCCAAGCACGCCACCGTCCACGCGCTGCTGGCCGCCGGCCACAGCAGACGCTTGATCCAGCGCCAACTCGGCATGACCTACGGCACCGTCCAACGGCTGGCCAACGCCGCGCGGCCGGAAGACCTGTTCCACGGGCAGTGGCAGAACCGCAGGACCAAGCTCGACGACTTCAAGGCCCACCTGCACGACCGGTGGGCCGAAGGCTGCACGAACGCCTGGACTCTCTGGGAAGAGATCAAGACGCACGGCTACCGCGGCGGCCACGGAGCCGTCCGCGCCTACCTCCAGCCGTTCCGCACCACCCCGACCGCACCGGCCGCCCGACCACCCTCCCCGCGCACGGTCACCGGCTGGATCCTGACCCACCCCGACATCCTGCCGGAGAGCGAACACCTGAAGCTCAAGTCCCTCGTCGCCGGCTGCCCCGAACTGGATGCCCTCACCGGGCACGTCCGTACCTTCGGGAAGATGCTCACCCAGCTCCAGGGCGACCAGCTCCCGCAGTGGATCAAGGCGGTCCGCGCCGACGACCTGCCCAGCCTCCACGCCTTTGCCAACGGCCTCGAACGTGACCTCGCCGCCGTCACCGCCGGCCTCACGCTGCCGTGGAGCTCCGGCGTCGTCGAAGGCCACGTCAAACGGATCAAAATGATCAAGCGTCAGATGTACGGACGCGCCGGATTCACGCTCCTGAGAAAGCGGGTCCTGCTCGCCTCGTGGCCATTCCTACGCCGGTCTCGTGCGGCCGAAGCGAAAACACGTGGACCGCCCGCGCAAGAACATGGTCGACTTCGCGCATGAGCTTGTTGGTCGACGTATTCACTGCAGACGAGAGCGGCGAGTCCCGCTTCCTCGACGTCCCCGAAGGGTCGTCGGATCTTGCCGGCTTCGAGAGCTGGCGCACTACGGTCTGGGGATCGGAAACCGTCCGTGCGCTCGGGGCGCGGTTCTTCCCTCAACTGGCTGGTAACCACCTTCGCGTTGCCCCGGAAGACGTTCCGGAGTTCATCGACGAAGTCCTCCTGCTCCAGAACAACATCGAGTCCATCGCCGCTCGCATGGACTCACCCAAGCCCATCGACCAGCGCACCGGCGAGATCGCGGACCGTCTGAACAACATCCGTGACGCCGCTCAGCGAGCGTCGCAGATCGGCGGCGGTGTGCAGATCTGGTAGCGGGCATGCTCGATACAGCGGCGAAGCCGGTGACTCACTGCGACCGGGTCCACAGAAGTTGGACCAGAACCGGTTCTCGTGAACAAAGCCAATTCCGCCGGGCGAGGAGCTCGGGCAGCAGACGGAATCGTGACGAACGAAGCGGCCGTCACCTTCGGATCTGGCAGTCACGGAGGTGAAGCGAGCACGAGCGTCCGCAGCAGCGGGAAGGAGGCCCGCCCGTATGACCGGCGCTTGATGAGCTTGATCCGCGTGACCTGGCCCTCGACGGCGCCTGAACTCCACTTGAGCGCAAGGCCGTTGATGACAGCATCCCGGTCGTTTTGCAGGAAGGCGGCGAAGGACTGGATCGGTTGCGGGCCGCTGGCCAGGGCCCGGCCCATCCAGGTCGGCAGCTCGGTGCCGCGTCGTTCACAGGTGACGGCGGCAAAGTCGCGGGCCAACTCGGCGGCCACCGCAAGGTCTGGACAGGCATCCAAGACCTGGTCGAGCTGGGCGCGCTCGCCAGCGGCCAGAGAATCGGGGCGACGCATGATCCAGGCTGCAATCCGGCGCGGTCGCGGGATCGGACGAGGCTCTTCGACCGCGGTTCCGGCTCGCAGGGGCGCGACGTATCCATGCACCACGACCTTGCTGCCGCGGTAGCCGCGCTCCTGGAGCTCCCGGCTGATGGCATGTCGGCGTACGAGTCGAAGTGCAGAGGTGAGTACGAGCGAACGTGCAGAGCTGCTGCAGCGGCCCAGGGTTGATGCCGGGAGCGCTCGCCATGAGGAAGGATGCTCCGCATGACTATTTGAAGAGCACCGTCCGAGCGGCAGCACTGGCTCAAGGTCGGGACCTGGGACACGCTCTCTGACGGGGGCCGTCGGATCTGTGCCGCCTGCGGGACGCCTGTCCGCTCGTACCAGTACCGCTTCTATCCGCCCGAGTCCTCCATGTTCGAGCGGTGCATCGGGTTCGCGTGGTGTTCCGGCTGCCGGATCTACTCCGGCTCGATGGTTCACGTTTCCCGCAAGCGGGTTCTCGTCGATGCACTGGCGTCGCTGCCCAACGGTCAGCGGGAGCGTCTTGTGCGGGACGAACCCGGGTTGATCGAATACCTGGACAGACAGGCCCGGGGCAAGAGCTCACCACCTAGTCGTTGACGGTCTGTCGGGTCCGTCGGGCGACGCCGACTTCTCCTTCGATGGCGGTGAGCCGGTTCTTGGGCCGGTAGCTGGGGCCGTTGATCGGGACGACGTCGCAGTGGTGGAGGAGCCGATCGAAAGTGATCGTCACGAGATGTGTGCCACAGCCTTGAATCCCCCACCCTGTGCTCCGGGGGCGGCCCGTCAGCCCCCGGTGCCTTGGGCGCAGCGGGCGTCACGACGGGTGCGCCCGACGGCTGTGGTCTCCTGCTCCATCAGGGCGTGGTCGGGGCGGTTCGACGTGTGGTGATGTCACGGTGGAGGTACGCCGCGACGGAGAGAGCGGTTATCGCGCAGTAACTCCACACCTCGTTGTAGGTCAGTGCGCCGGCGGCGAGCCCGCGGGTGACCAGCACGCCGGCGGTGATCGCCAGCGCCCCCGCCGTGTAACCGATTGCACGGAGCCAGTGCCCGGAACGTGGCGTCAGTGCCGCCGTGCAGACCGCAAGGGCCACCAGGGCGAAGAACAGCAGGCGGCCGGGGCCCCGCCAAGGCGGATCGACGAGCGTGGCGGCGAGCAAGACCCCCGGCGGTCCGAAGCGCCCCAGGGCCTGGCGGCGGGCTGCTTCCGGTCGGACGGGCGGGGTCGGTCCCGGCTGCGCGACGGTGGCCGGGAGGGTGGGTACGGGGGCGGGAGGTTCGGGGGCGGACCCGGAGGGGCGGTCCAGCCGTCGCAGGGCCCGAGCCAGAGCGGCGGCGTCCGGAAAGCGCCTGGCGGGTTCCTTGCGCAGCAGGGTGAGTACGAGGTCGTCCCAAGCCGCGGGAATGCCCGGGACCACCGCACTGGGCGCCGGCGGTTCCTCGGTCAGGTGCGCCGCGAGGTAGCCGACTGTGTCCGGTGCTTGGAACGGTAGGCGTCCCGTGAGCAGTTCGAAGATCATGCAGCCGACGGCGTACAGGTCGCTGCTCGGTTCCGGGAAGCCGCGTGCCTGCTCGGGGGCCATGTACGGGGGCGTGCCGACGATGAACCCCGTCCGAGTCAGGCGACCGCCGGACGCGGTGGAGCCGGCGGCCCGCGCGATGCCGAAATCGAGGACCTTGACGCCGTCCGTCGGTGTGACGATCACGTTGGACGGCTTGATGTCCCGGTGCATGATCCCGGCGTCATGGGCCGCGGCAAGGGCGTCGCAGATCTGGGCGCCCCACCGGGCAACGCGTGACGGTTCCACCGCGCCGCGGCGCAGCATCGCCTCCATGCCCTCCCCCCGGACCAGTTCCATGACGAGGAACGGGGCCCTGTCCCGTCCTTCGCCGGACTCCCCGACGTCGTGGACCGTCACGATGCCGGGGTGCTGGAGGCGGGCCGTGATCCGCGCTTCGCGCAGGAACCTCGCACGCTCCTCGTCCCCGCGACTCCCGCCCCCGTTGAGCAGGGAGACCACCTTGACGGCGACGAGCCGGTCGAGGGCTTCGTCGTGCGCCTCCCACACCTGCCCCATCCCGCCCTCACCGAGCAGGCGCCTCAACCGGTACCGCCCGCCCAGAAGCTGACTCTCCATCACCGCTGTGCGCCCCCGTCCTCTGCACTCGCCTGTGCCGCCTCGCATGCCGGTACCGGAGGATCATTACCCGGACGGCCGGGCCGCCGCATCCATCGGAGCGTGCGATCCGCCTTGAACGCACGTGCAGGCAAGGGGGGACGTGAGCGGCCCCGGGATTTTCACGGATCCCCATCACCTGCTGGTGTTCTCGCGGTTCAGGCGTCGAGTTGCCGGGTCCGGCCGGCCCAGCGGACCACGGCGGGCATGGCCAGGCCGGCCGCGAGGAAGACGCCGCCCATGAGCAGCCAGCCGGGGGCGCCCCAGCTCAGGCAGAGCAGGCCGAGCAGGGCCGGGGCGACGGTGTAGCAGAGGCCCATGCCGAGGCCGAAGACGCCGGAGTACTGTCCTTGCGCGTGTGCGGGGGCCAGTCGGAAGCGCAGTTCCATCGAGCCGGCCGCGTGCCAGAGCGAGCCCACGGTGTGGACGGCGACACCGGCTGCCATGACGGTCGCGGCGGCCCAGCCCGGTAGGCCCGCGGCCGTCGCGATGACCGCCATGCCGGCCAGGAACGCCAGTCCGGCGCGCCGGGTGGCCCGGCCGGCGAGCGGGCCGCCCTTGATGCCGCGGCTGGTCCGGATCTGCAGCAGGACCACCATCACGGTGTTGACGGCGAGCGCGACGCCGGTGAACCAGCGCGGTGCGCCGGTGTGCAGGACCACCCAGAGCGGCAGGGCGTAGGTCACCACCTCGCCCTGGATCCACAGGATGCCGTCCAGCACGACGAAGGCCATGTACGGCTTGTCCCTGAGGGCGAGCCACCGGTCCGACCCGGCCGTCGCGGGCAGCGGTTCCAGCGCCGGCAGCCCGAGCAGGACGGCCGCGCAGCCGACGAAGGTCAGGGCGTTGGCGGCGATGAGCGCGCGGTAGGCGGGGCCGGAGTCGAGCTGGATCACCGCGCCGGCGGCCAGCGCCCCGAAGGTGCTGGCCAGGAAGGCGGTCGAGCGCAGGTAGGAGCGGAACTTCGGCACCTCGTCGCCGCCGAAGCGGCGGATCATCGGGCCGCGCGCGGCGCCCCCGGAGGCGCCGGCCAGGTCGGTCACCGCCATCGACAGCACGAACGCCGTGAACGAGTGGGCGAACAGCAACGACAGCATGGAGACGGTCTGGATCAGCAGGGTGGTCAGGAAGACGCCGCGCGGGCCGCGGCGGTCGGCGAGGTGGCCGACGGGCGGGCCGGCGAGCAGGCCGACCACGCCCGCGATGCCGAGGCCGAGTCCGACCTGCCCGATCGGCAGGCCGATCACCCGCAGGGCGTACAGCGGCGCCGTCGCCAGGAAGGCCGCGGTGCCGAGCTGGTTGACGAAGCCTCCGAGGGCCAGCCGGCGTTGGGGGCCGGATTCGGGGAGCAGCCCGCGGCGCACCGGCCAGGGCCGGCGGTCCGGGGCGCCGGTCTCCTCCTGGCGGGTGTCGGGGGACAGGGTGCTGGGCCGGCTCACCTGGTGCTCCTGGAAGTCGATCACGGTCGGGCGGGAACGAACGATGCTCCCGCACCCGGTGGGCCGGTGTCCGGCTTTCGGTGAAGTCGGTACCCCGGCGGACGAGCACGCACCTCCAGGGGCTCGGGGAACGGCGAGGCCGTGGCTGCTGCGGGTTCACTGCCGTTGGGTGCATCGGCTTCTGGTTCTGTTTACGGCACGCAGCAGCACG
>NZ_JBHUWH010000201.1:0-13268 GCF_042670125.1 Kitasatospora sp. NPDC057198
CTCCGGGGGACCGTCAGATCAGGCCCTGGGCGAGCATCGCGTCGGCGACCAGTTCGAAGCCGGCGATGTTCGCGCCGACCACGTAGTTGCCGGGGCTGCCGTACTTCTCCGCGGTGGTGTAGCAGGAGTCGTGGATGTGCTTCATGATCTCGCCGAGGCGGGCCTCGGTGTGCTCGAAGGTCCACGAGTCGCGGGAGGCGTTCTGCTGCATCTCCAGCGCCGAGGTGGCCACGCCGCCGGCGTTGGCGGCCTTGCCGGGGGCGAAGGCCACGCCGGCCTCCTGGAAGACCCGGACGGCCTCGGGGGTGGTGGGCATGTTGGCGCCCTCGGCGACGGCCTTGACGCCGCCCCGGACGAGGGCGAGGGCGTCCGCCTCGTGCAGCTCGTTCTGGGTGGCGCAGGGCAGCGCCACGTCGCAGGCGACGTTCCACACGCCGGTGCCGGCCACGTACTTCACGTGCGAGCCGCGCGCCTCGGCGTAGTCGGAGACCCGGCCGCGGCGGGTCTCCTTGATGTCCTTGAGCAGGGCCAGGTCGATGCCCTTCTCGTCGACCACGTAGCCGGTCGAGTCGGAGCAGGTGAGCACGGTCGCGCCGAGCTGCTGGGCCTTCTCGATCGCGTAGATCGCCACGTTGCCGGAGCCGGAGACCACCACGCGCTGGCCGGCCAGGCTCTCGCCGCGGGTGCGCAGCATCTCCTCGGTGAACATCACGCAGCCGTAGCCGGTGGCCTCGGTGCGGGCCTGCGCGCCGCCCCAGCCCAGGCCCTTGCCGGTGAGCACGCCGGACTCGTAGCGGTTGGTGATCCGCTTGTACTGGCCGAACAGGTAGCCGATCTCGCGGCCGCCGACGCCGATGTCACCGGCCGGGACGTCGGTGTACTCGCCGAGGTGGCGGTGCAGCTCGGTCATGAAGGACTGGCAGAAGCGCATGATCTCGGCGTCCGAGCGGCCCTTGGGGTCGAAGTCGGAGCCGCCCTTGCCGCCGCCGATCGGCATGCCGGTGAGGGCGTTCTTGAAGATCTGCTCGAAGCCGAGGAACTTGACGATGCCCAGGTTGACCGAGGGGTGGAAGCGCAGGCCGCCCTTGTAGGGGCCGAGGGCGCTGGAGAACTCCACCCGGAAGCCGCGGTTGACGTGGATGCCGCCCTTGTCGTCGGACCACGGCACCCGGAAGATCAGCTGCCGCTCGGGCTCGCAGACCCGCTCGATGATCCGGGCGTCGACGAGCTCGGGGCGCTGCAGCAGCACCGGGCCGAGGGTTTCGAGGACCTCGCGGACCGCCTGGTGGAACTCGTTCTCGCCCTGGTTGCGGCGCAGCACTTCCTGGTACAGCGGCTCGATCAGGCGGGCGCCGGCGTCGGTGGACGCGGCAGAGCTGGGGGTGGCCGGCATTCAGGCACAA
Organism: Kitasatospora sp. NPDC057198; assembly: GCF_042670125.1. NCBI lineage: Bacteria > Bacillati > Actinomycetota > Actinomycetes > Kitasatosporales > Streptomycetaceae > Kitasatospora > Kitasatospora sp. NPDC057198. Next base: position 1,404 of record NZ_JBHUWH010000201.1, read on the forward strand.
CCTTCCGTGATCGGATGGTGCACGAGGGCACTCCCGTCCCGGGAGCGCCCCTGGTCCTCCTCGCCGTTGAGGACCGCCGGCGGCGCGCCTGACACGCGCCGGTCGACGGGGTGGGACCGGTGGTCTGCACCATTGTCACAGGGCTGACCTGCGCGCATCGACAGTATGTCCACGATGTGAACACCTGAATGGGTTATTTCGGTCACCCGAAAGGTAAAGATTGGTTCATCGGCGCCCCATCTGCCGGGCTACCGTACGCAAACTCGGTGGACGGTGTGAGTTCGCTGTGAGTTCCGGGCGTGTCTGGGAGGATCCCGGGTCCTTCCCGGCGGTCGGCCCACCGCCGGGAAGGACCGGCCCTCAGCGGCGCGGCTGGATCCACCAGGCGGTGGTGGCCGGCGGCAGCACCCCGGCCGGGCACGGGCCGGAGGACAGCAGCGGCTGCCCGGTCACCGGCGCCGGCGCCGGGACGGTGCCGAAGTTGATCGCCACCAGCAGGCCGTCGCCCCGGACGAAGGCCAGCACGTTCGGCGGCGTCTCCAGCCAGCGCAGCGTCCCCTCGCCCAGCTGCGGCAGCAGCCGGCGCAGGTGCAGCGCCTCCCGGTACAGGTGGTACGCCGAGGTGTGGTCGGCCAGCGCCCGCTCGGCGGTGTACCCGGCGAACGAGGCCGGCTGCGGCAGCCAGGTCGGCGCCGAACCCTCCGGCCCGAACCCGTACGGGGCCTCGGCCCCGGCCCACGGCAGCGGGACGCGGCAGCCGTCCCGGATGCCCTTGCGGCTGCCCGTGCGGTGGAAGATCGGGTCGGTGATCACCTCGTCCGGCAGGTCGTCGACCTCCGGCAGGCCCAGCTCCTCGCCCTGGTACAGGTACGCCGCGCCCGGCAGCGACAGCATCAGCAGCGCCGCCGCCCGGGCCCGCTCGGGGCTGCCGAAACGGGTCGTGGTGCGGACCTGGTCGTGGTTGTTCAGCACCCAGGTCACCGTCGAACCGGTCGCCGTGATGTCCCGCACCGCCGCGTCGATCACCTGGTGGAAGTGCTCGGCGTCCCACGGCGCGTGCAGCAGGTGGAAGAAGAACGCCTGGTGCAGCTCGTCCCCGCGCACGTACTTGGCCTGCTCGGCCGGGGTCGGCACCGACGCCTCGCCGACCAGCAGCCGCTGCCGGCCGTCCAGCGCCGTGTACTCCTCGCAGATCGCCCGCCAGGAGCGCCACACCTCGTGCACCTCCGGCTGGTTCCAGGCCAGCGGGTTGACCGAGTCGCGGGTGCGCTCGTCCGCGTCCGGGTCCGGGGAGTCCGGCAGCTCCGGGTGCTTGAACAGGCCCGCCGCCACGTCGATCCGGAAGCCGTCCACGCCCCGGTCCAGCCAGAACCGCAGCACCTTCTCGAACTCGACCGGCACCTCGGGGTTGCGCCAGTTCAGGTCCGGCTGCTCCGGGGTGAACATGTGCAGGTACCACTGGCCCGGGGCGCCGTCCGGCTCGGTGATCCGGGACCACGCCGGGCCGCCGAACATCGCCCGCCAGTTGTTCGGCGGCAGCTCGCCGTCCGCGCCCCGGCCGTCGGCGAAGTGGAACCGGGCCCGCTCCGGGCTGCCGGGGGCGGCGGCCAGTGCCTCCAGGAACCACGGGTGCTCGGCCGAGCAGTGGTTCGGCACGGTGTCCAGCACCAGGCGCAGGCCCAGCTTCCGGCAGTCCTCGACCAGCAGGTCGAAGTCCTCCAGGGTGCCGAACATCGGGTCCACGCCCTTGTAGTCCGCCACGTCGTAGCCGTGGTCGTGCTGCGGCGACGGGTAGAACGGGTTCAGCCAGACCCCGTCCACGCCCAGCCGCTTCAGGTACGGCAGCCGGGCCCGCACCCCCGGGAGGTCGCCGATGCCGTCGCCGTCGGAGTCCTGGAAGCTGCGCACGTACACCTGGTAGATCACCGCGTCGCGCCACCAGAGCACGTCGGGGGCGGCCTGGGCCGGCTGTTCCTCCGGGAGGACGCCGTCGGCGGTGAGGACGGCGGAGGCCCCCAGGGCCCCGAGGGGCTCGGTGGGGCGCGGCGGGTCGGCCGGGACGACGGACGTGATCATGCGTCACCTTCACGGGAGCGCGCGAGGGAGGTCGCGCTGACAGGCACGGGCCCCGCCTGACCTACCGTCAGTTCCTCGGGGATACCTAGATGTTAGGTATAGGCCAAAGAGCATGTCCAGGAGACAGGAGGTGAAGATGTCACCTCCTGGGGCGAAGAGTGCCACCAGTCGGGGCGAATCAGGGCGAATAAGGGGGCGCACAACGGGGTAGGGCAAAGCCCAGGAGAGCCGCCCGGCGTACGACCGACGAAGTTCGGCCGCACGGCGCACTCCCCCCACCCATCTCGAAGGGAGCACCCGAGTGCGGCTTCCGCTCCTCGCGCTGCTTGCCACCGGCCCCGCGCACGGCTACCAGCTCCGGCGCGCCCTGGAGTCCACGTTCGGCCCGGCCTACGCCCGCACCAACGACGGCCAGGTGTACGTCACGCTCGGCCGGTTGGAGAAGTCCGGCCTGATCGAGGGCCAGGACGTCGCCCAGGACGGCCGCCCGGCCAAACGCGTCTTCGTCCTCACCGAGGACGGGCGGCGCGCCCTCGCCGACTGGTTCGCCCGCCCCTCCGACGGCGCCAAGGTCCGCGAGGAGTTCTTCCTCAAGCTCGTCCTCGCCCCGCGCACCCGCCTCGCCGACCCGCGCGCCCTGATCGACCTCCAGCGCTCCCACTGCCTCGCCACCATCCGCGGCCTGCACGCCACCGCCGACCAGGCCCCCGACCACGGCGTCTCCCGCCTGCTGATCGAGGGCGAGGTCCTCCACCTGCAGGCCGAACTCGACTGGCTGGAGCGCTGCCAGCAGGAGTTCACCTGAGCCGACGGCCCTGGCCCCGGCCCTGACCGGCCCCGGCCCCGACCGGCCCCGGCCGCGGAATCAGCCGGTCCCGGCCGGTGCCGCCCGCTCGCCGCCCCCGCCGCCCCCGCCGCCCGTCACGGCGCGCCGCAGCTCCGGCGTCGAGGCGGCCACCGCGCCGACCGCCAGCAGGCAGAGCAGGCCCCCGCCGACCAGCGCGGCGGCGGCCCCGCCCCAGGCCGCGACGGCGCCCGCGCGCAGGTTGCCGAGCTGCGGCCCGGCCTGGCCGACGACGGTCTCCGCCGCCGTCACCCGGCCGAGCACCGCGTCCGGGGTGCAGGTCTGCACGACCGTGGTGCGGGCGAGCACCGCCAGCGCGTCCGCGCCGCCGGCCACGACCAGCAGGAGCAGCCCCGTCCAGGCCCGGTCGGTCAGCCCGAACGCGGCCAGCGCGCCGCCCCAGACCGCCGAGGCGGTCAGCATCACCGGACCGGGCCGGCCGAACCTGGTCACCGGCCCGGAGAACGCCATGGCGACCACCCCGCCCACCGCCAGCGCGGACAGGAACAGGCCGAGGGTGCGCGGGCTCCCGCCGAAGCGCTCGGTGTTCACCAGCGGGAACAGCGACACCGGCATCGACAGCACCGTCGCCGCCAGGTCCGTCAGCAGCGCGCCCCGCACCACCCGGTGGCCGGCCAGGAAGCGCAGCCCGTCCGCCACCCCGCCCAGGCCCGACCGGGCCGCGCCGCCCACCGGGGGCAGCGGCGGCAGGCCGAACGCGCACGCGAAGGAGACGCCGAAGCTCGCCGCGTCCAGCAGGTAGCACACCCCGACGCCCCACCGGCCGAGCACCACGCCCGCCACCGCCGGACCGACCAGCATCATCGCCTGCCCCGTGACCTGGTTGAGGGCCAGGCCCGCCGCGACCTGGTCCTTCGGCAGCAGGCGCGGCACGAACACCCCCGCCGCCGGAGCGCCCAGCGCGCCGAAGGACGCCTGCACGGCGACCAGCGCCAGCACCGCGCCCACCGGCAGGCGGCCGGAGAGGCCCTGCACCGCCAGCAGCAGCGAGCAGGACGCCTGGCCCGCGTTGCCCAGCAGGTAGATCCGGCGCCGGTCGGCCCGGTCGACCCAGGCCCCCGCGAACAGGCCGACCCCGACCATCGGCAGCGCCTGCGCCAGGCCGACCGCCCCGCTCCACACCGGGCTGCGGGTGCTGTCCCACACCTGGAACATCACGGTCACCACGGTCATGAAGCTGCCCAGGGTGGACACCGTCCGCCCGAACAGCAGCCACCGGAACAGCCGGGAGGTGCGCAGCGGCCGGACGTCGAGCAGGGCTCGGGCGAGGTTCACGGGACGCACGGGGGGAGGGCGGGAACGGGCTCGGACACGCCGAGGACCCTAGCCCATCACCCGGCCGGCCGGCCCCGCCGGCAGGAGGCCGGCGACTCCTCGGCGGCCCCGGGATCAGGTCGACAGGCAGTAGAGGCGGTCGGCGGCCGCGGTGGCGGAACGGGCCAGCCGGGCCAGGGAGGTGAGGATCTCGGTGGCCGACTCGGGGTCGAAGTCGACGCCGTCGTCCGCCAGTTCGCGGACCCAGCGGGCGGCGGTCGCGGCGAGCAGGGTCGGGGCGGCGGTGGCGAGGCGGGCCTGCAGGGCGGGCGAGAGGGCGAGCAGGAGCGGGCCGTCCCCGCCGTCCGGGGGCAGTTCGTCCTCCGGGCGCTCCTCGGCGAGCACCTCGTCGAAGCCGCGGCCGGTGAGCAGGGCCTCCCAGCCGGTCAGCGCCTCGTCGGCGTCGAAGTTGCCGTACTCCAGCGCCTCGACGAAGGAGCCGGGGCCGCGGGCGGCGGCCGTGGCGGCGGCGTGGCCGGGGGCGCGGAAGAAGGTGACGATCACGCTCATGGGGTGTCCGTGGTGGTGTCGGGGCGGCGGTGCTCAGCGCAGGCCGGACTGCATGCCGATCAGGAGCCAGTCGAGGGCGCGGTGGAAGTCGCGTTCGCGCAGGACGTGGTCGGGCTCGGCGGGGCGATCGACCAGGACGCCGGAGTCGGCGACGCCCGGCAGGTCGCGGACGGCCTCGGTGATCTCCTCGATCAGGTCGTCGGTGGTGCTGTTGGCCTCGGCGGCCTTCTCGGACCAGTTGACCTCGGTGGCGGTGAAGCCGTAGGTGTACTGGAAGATCGCCGAGAGGGCCGCCATCGCATCGGCCTCGGAGAGCGGGGAGGAGCGGGCGATCTCCAGGGCGCGGGCGGAGTAGCGGACCGAGTTCGGGCCGATGTTCAGGTAGTCGCCGTAGATCCGGATCGCCCAGGGATGCGCCAGCATGGCCGCGCGCCACGTCACGGCCAGGGCGCGCAGGCCGGACTGCCAGTCGGTGCCGTCCCCCGCCTCCGGCAGGGACATCTCGCCGGCCACCACGTCCAGCGCCAGCTCCAGCAGGTCGTCCTTGTCGGCGACGTACCAGTAGAGGGACATCGGCGTGACGTCCAACCGGGCGGCCAGCGCGCGCATCGAGAACCTCGCCTCGCCTGACTCGTCCAGCAGCCGGACCGCCGCGGAGACGATCACCTCGCGGTCCAGGCTGCCCGGCCCGCCCTCGCCCGCCCGCGGGGAGCGGCGGCCGCGGACCGGGCCGGGGGTGAGCCAGACGCTTTTCTTGACCTGCGAGGCTCGCTTGCTGGCCACGCTGCTCCTTCGCTTCGACGGGGTGTCACCACCGTACGGCCTGGGGGAGAGCGGCGGCCGGGAAGGGGCGGTCAGTGGGCGGCGGGGACGGGCTCCGGGGCGGCGTCGTCGGAGGGGGCGCCGGCCGGGCGGTCGGCGCGGTACAGCAGGGCGGCCGAGACCAGGCCGCCGAGCAGGACGGCCGCGGCGCCGATCAGCTGGCTGGACGTCAGGCCGTGGGCGAAGGCGTCGTGCACCGCGGCCCGCGCGGTGTCGTCGGGGGCGGCGGCCAGCGCCTCCGGCAGCGACTTCGCGGCCGAGGCCGGGACGCTCCCGGGCAGGCCCGCCGCGAAGCGGGAACCGAGGACCGCGCCGAGCACCGCCACGCCCAGGCCGCCGCCGAACTCGGTGACCGTGCCCTGCACGCCCGCGCCCGCGCCGGCCCGCTCCGGCGGGATGGCGCCCATCACGGCCGCCGCCATCGCCGGGTTGGCGACCGCGATGCCGCAGCCCATCAGCACCAGGCCCGCCAGCAGCCCCGGGTACCCGTGGCCGGAGCCCAGCGCCGCGACCAGGGCCAGGCCGCCGGCCAGCAGCCCCATGCCGATCGCGACGGCCCCCGCGAAGCCGATCTTCGGCAGCAGCCGGGCGCCGACCCCCGACAGGTTGAGCAGCACGATCACCAGGGCCAGCGGCGACATCCGCAGACCGGCCTCCAGCGGCCGGTAGCCGAGCACCAGTTGGAGGTACTGGGTGAGCAGGAACAGCGAACCGGCCATGCCGAAGGCGACCAGGATGCCGCCCGCCACCGCGCCGTTGAAGCGGCGGTTGCGGAAGAAGCCCAGGTCGAGCATCGGGGTGGGGGTGCGGGCCTCCCAGGCGACGAAGCCCGCCAGCGCGGCCAGGCCGACCGCGCCCGCCAGCAGCACCTGGCCGGAGCCCCAGCCGTGCACCGGGCCGGAGATGATCGCGTACACCAGGCCGACCATGCCGACGGTGGACAGCACCGCACCCGGGACGTCCGGCCGGCGGCCCGAAGGGTCCTTGCTCTCCGGGAGCAGGCGGGCGACCGCGACCAGGCCGACCAGCGCCACCGGGACGTTGATCAGGAAGATCGAGCCCCACCAGAAGTGCGCCAGCAGCACGCCGCCGAGCAGCGGGCCGCCGGCGAAGCCCAGCGAGCTGACGGCGCCCCAGACGCCGATCGCCTTCGGCACCTCGGGGCCGTGGAAGACCTGCACCACCACCGCCAGCGTGGTGGTCATCAGCAGCGCACCGCCGATGCCCATCCCGGCCCGGGCGGCGATCAGCTGGCCGGAGGACTGGGCCAGGGCCGCCGCCGCGGAGCCGGCGCCGAACAGCGCCAGGCCGATCAGCAGCGCGCGCCTGCGCCCGTACCGGTCGGACAGGCTGCCGGCGGTCAGCAGCAGGCCGGACTGGACCAGGGCGTACGCGTTGATCATCCACTGGATGTCGGCGGTGCCCGCGCCCAAGTCCTCCGTCAGGGAGGGGATGGCCACGTTGAGCACGGTGTTGTCGAGCAGCACCACCAGCGTGACCAGGCAGACCACCGCCAGGATGACCCACCGCCGCGGGTCGGGCGCGGGGGTCGTGCGGACGGAGTCGTGGGACAAGGAGGCTCCCGGGAGAAGGGGTGGGGGCGGCCGGGCGGCCGCTCGTTGTACACCGTAGAGGAGTTCTTCTACGGTGTACAACGCTTTTCCCGGGAGGGGCCGGCGGAGGGGCCGGCGGGAGGGGCGGGACGGTTCAGACGGACATCCCGCCGTCCACCGCGAGGCTCGCGCCGGTGATGCCCGCGCCCGCCGGGGAGGCCAGCAGCAGTACCGCCGCGGCGACCTCCTCCGGGCGGGTCAGCCGGCCGGTGGCGGTGCGGCCGGTGAAGTGCCGCACCAGGCCCGGGTAGTCGGTGCCGAGCACCTCCGCCGCCCGCGGACCGCGCTCGGTGAACCAGTCGGTTTCCACCGCGCCCGGACACACGCAGTTGGCGGTGACGCCGTACGCCCCGACCTCCCTGGCCAGCACCCGGGTGAAGCCGATCAGCGCGTGCTTGGCGGCCGCGTACGCGCACAGCCCCGGGTCCGGGTCGCGGCCCTCGACCGAGGCGATGTTGACGATCCGCCCGGAGCGCTGCGGCAGCAGGTGGGCCAGCGCGCGCCGGGTGGTGTGCAGCGCGGAGTCCAGGTTGAGGGCCAGCGTCTCGTGCCAGGCCGCGTCGGTGATCTCGGCGACGGTGGCGAACTCGGTGGCGCCGCCCACGTTGTTCACCACCACGTCCAGGTGCCCGTAGCGCTCGACCGCCCCGTCCACCGCGCGCTCGGCGTCCGCCCGGACGGTGGCGTCGGCGGCCAGGAAGGCGACGTCCGCGCCGCCGTCCAGCCGGGCCAGGGCGGCGCGGCCGGCGGACTCGGAGCGGCCGGTGACCAGCAGCCGGGCGCCGTGGGCGTGCAGGGTGTGGGCGATGGCCAGGCCGATGCCGCGGGTGCCGCCGGTGATCAGGGCGACGTTCCCGGTGAGGTCCATGGGGGCTGCTCCCGTCGTGGGGGAAGGTGCGGGGGGAGTCGGGGCGGTCGGGGGCGGTGGTGCAGGGCGAGGGTGGCGGTGTGCGGCCGGCCGGGCAGGTGCACCGGCAGCAGGTGCCAGCCGAGCGGCGCCCGGTCCCGCCCCAGCCGGACCACGGCGGGCCGGGGCCGCAGGACCAGCTCCACGTCCACCAGGGCGCGCAGCAGCGGCCAGCCGAGGGCCTTGGCGACGGCCTCCTTCGCCGTCCAGAGCGACAGGAACCCCGACTTCCGCAGGACGGGCGGGAGTTCGGCCAGCGCGGCCCGCTCGGCGGCGCTCAGGGCGAACTCCAGCAGGTGCGCGGACGGGGGTGCGGCCAGGTGCTCGACGTCGATGCCGAGCAGGGCGCCGCGGTCCGGGGGCGCCAGCACGGCCGCGACGGTGACCGGCCCGCTGTGCGCCGCGGACAGCCGCAGCGGCGGGAACCGCTCGGGGGCGGCCAGCGCGGGGCGGCCCAGCCGGTCGCGGACCACGCCGACCTCGGCCGCGGGCCGGGCGCAGCGGGCCGCCACCGCGTGCCGCAGCAACGCGTGCCCGCGGAGCGGCGGCCGCTGCGGACTGACGTGCCACCAGAGGTCGACCGGGCCCGCGGCGGTGGCCAGCCGGCGGTGCCGCGCGCCGCTCAGGGACGGGAGCACGGGGCGGGCGGCCGGAGCCGGGTCAGGACGGTGCCGTGCAGGCCGGTCAGCTGGGCGACGACCAGGCCGTCCGCCGTGCTCGCGGTGCTGGTGCCGGTCGCGGCGGAGTGCCGCAGCCACAGCCCCTCCGGGTGGGCGAGCAGCAGGTCGTGGTCGTCGCCGGGCCGGTGCAGGGTGATCCGCTCGATGTGCCGGGGCACCGCCACGGGGTGCCGGCCATCCGGCTCGGGTGCGAGGGCGGGGGTGCGGGCCAGGCTGTCCAGCAGCACGGCCGGGGTGCCGAGCCGGGGCAGCGCGGCCAGGGCGTCCGGGTCGGGCCGCCAGTGGGCGGCGGTGCCGGTGGCGGTGGCGCGGCACCCGTCGGTGGCGCGGAAGGGGCCGGTGAGGAGGACGGGCGAGGACGGGTCGTAGTACGGGTCGTAGGAGGGGGCGGGATCGGGGGAGGGGACGGAGGAAGGGTCGCAGGAGGGGGCGGGCCGGTCGGGGAACGGGGCGTGCGGGGTGAACAGCGGTGCCGGGCCACCGAGCCGGACGGTGGCGCGGAAGTGCTCGCGGTCGGCGGCCAGCACCCGCCCGTCCGGCGCCAGCACGTCCGAGCGGACGCTCACGTGCACGGCGTACACCGGGCGGGACGGGAGGCCGGGCACGGGGGACGGGCGCAGCCGGGCCTCGATCCGGAAGCGGGCGGGGCGGCCGTCGGTGCGGGCGCGGACCCAGGTGCGGAAGGCCAGGCGGTCGAGGCCGCGGACGGGCACCCCCGGGCAGAGGGTGCGGGCGGCCTGGGCGGCGAGCTCGGCCAGCAGGACGCCCGGCACGGTCGGGCGGCCGTCCACCAGGTGGTGGCGGAGGAAGGCGTGGGTGTCCAGGGCGAGCAGCAACTCCCAGACGGCGCGGCCGGGTTCGAGGTGGACGGGGGCGCCGAGCAGCCCGGGGACGGTGGACCCCGGGGCCGTGGGAGCGGTGGGGGTGGCGGGGGAGGCGGTGTCGGGGGAGGCGGGGGTGTCGGGGGTGCGCAGGCCGGGGAAGCGGGTGTCGAAGGAGTGGTGCTCGGCGGTGCCGACGAAGGTGACCAGCCGCTCCGTCCGGCCCTCCGGGCGGGCGCGGCGGCGCAGTTCGGCCAGGAAGTGCCCGACGCCCTCGGCGGTGCTCATCCGGGACAGCCGCGCGGTGCGGGCCGTGTACGCCTGGACGACCGGGCCGGAGCCGAGGCCGGTCTCGTCCCAGATCGTCCAGGCGATGGTGAACTCCCGGTCGTCGGAGGCGGATTGGGCGGCGGCGGAGAGGAAGTCGTTGGCGGGGGAGTAGTCGCTCTCGCCCGGCAGGCCGGCCACGCCGGTGACCGAGCCGAAGTTGCACCACAGCCCCGGGGCGAGCGGGCCGTCGAACGCGGCGCGCAGGTGGTGGTAGCCGGCGAGCTTGACGTCGCGGATCCGGCGCATGCCCGGCAGCGTCTTGCGGGTGATGTCGCCCGGGTGGTGCAGCCCCGCGCCGTTCACCAGCAGGTTGACCCGGCCCTCCCGGGCCCGGACCGCTTCGGCGACGGCCCGGACGGCGGCCGGGTCGGACACGTCACAGGTGTGGAAGTGCACGTGCTCGACGCCGCAGGACGCCCGCAGCGCGCGCAGCGTCAGCGCAGACTCGCGGGCGTGCAGCAGCCGGTCGAAGTCGGCGCTGATCTCGCCCACCGGGCGCCCTGGGGTACGGGCCCGCTCGGCGGTGATGTGGCGGGCCCGGGCGGCGGGCAGCTCCGACTCCGGGGCGTCCAGCAGCTCGGCCGGCACATCGGCGGGCCGACTGGAGCCCACCAGGTGCACCCGGAGCGGGAGTTGACCGGCCAGGCCGAGCAGGCAGGCGGCGGTGATGCCGCGCGCGCCGCCGGTGGCCACCACCACCGGGTGCGGTGGCAGCGGGGGCCCGTCCTCCTCCGGTGCGGGACGGACCGGGTCGTGCGCGGACAGGCGCTGGACCAGCCGGACGCCGTCACGGTGCCGGGCCACCGGCAACCCGTCGGCCGGGCGGGCGAGTTCGCCCTCCAGCGCGGACAGCACGACCGCCGGATCGGTGCGGTCGGAGACCAGTGCGCGGACGGTGCACTCCGTCAGCTCCCAGGCCAGCGACTTGACGAACCCGGTGAACAGGTGGGCGTGCGGCGCGGGCTCGCCCGCGCGGAACGGCGAGGCCACGCCGACCGCCAAGGTGGCGAGCGCGTCGCGGAGTTGGCGCACCGCCCAGAACGCCGCCTCCTGCACGGCCAGCAGGTCGGCCGTCGGCGGCGCGGGCCACGGCGGCGCGGCGTGCAGGTCGGCGACCACCCGCAGGTGCCGGAACCCCGCCGGACACCCGGCCAGGACGCGGTCGACGGCCCGCCCCGGGTCCTCGCCCGCCCCGACGGCGAGCAGCCGGACGCCGGGCGCGGCGGCCCGGAGGGCGGACTCCTGCGCGGGGCCGGTGATCAGCAAGGTGTCGGCGGGGAAGGGGAGTTGCCGCGGCTCGGGCCGGCCGGACGGCTGCCAGGACAGGGTGTGCCGCCAGGTCAGCGGTCGGGCAGGGACGGGAGCGATGGGGCGGGCGGTGGCGGGAGCGGTGGTGGCGGGGCGGGCGGAGGCGGGAGCGGTGGGGCGGTCGGTGGCGGGAGTGACGGGGGGTTCGGGGGGGGGGGGGGGGGGGGGGGGGGGGGGGGGGGGGGGGGGGGGGGGGGGGGGGGGGGGGGGGGGGGGGGGGGGGGTGACCAGGTGGCGGACGGCTGCCAGCAGGTCGTCCGCGCCCGGGTAGCTCCACCGGTCGGGCCCGGCCGGGGGCCGCTCCGGCTGCTCCGGCCGCTCCGGCCGTTCCAGTTCGGCGAGGACGGACTCGAGCGTGTCGAGCACCGGCCAGCGCCGGGCGCGCGCGACCGAGGCCCGGGTGAGGACCAGCCCGAACGCGCCCTCCGCCGTCGGCGGTTCGGGGTCGGAGACGCCGTTGACGCCCAGCACCAGAGCCAGTTCCAGCTCCCCGCGCCGCAGGTGCGCCGCCGCCGCCCGGAGCGCGGTGCGGCCCGAGGTGGGGCCGGTGTCGAGCGTCATCGTCGGCCCGTGCAGGTCGTACCGGGCGGCGACCCGGGCCGGGATCACGTTCGGCATC
>NZ_JBHUWH010000202.1:0-13229 GCF_042670125.1 Kitasatospora sp. NPDC057198
CGTGGCTATCTTGCTTGAATGTTTGACGGGGAGCGGCGGGCGCCGGGGGGGAGGGGCCCCGGCCGGCGGTGCGGCAGTGGCGCGGCGGGGTTCAGCGGGCGGTGATGCTGGTGACGAACTCGGCGAGCCGCTCCTGCGAGAGGTGGCGGGCGATGTCCGCCTCGCTGATCATGCCGACCAACTGGTGGTCGGGGTGGTTGATCACCGGCAGGCGGCGCACCCGCTCCTCCTCCATGACCTCCAGGACGAGGTCCGCCTCCTCGTCCTCCTCGATCACCCGCGGACGCCCGACGGCGAGTTCGACGCAGCGCACGGTGGCCGGGTCGCGCCCCTCGGCGACGGACTTGAGGACGATGTCCCGGTCGGTGAGGATGCCCAGCAGCTCCTGCTTCTCGCCGCAGATCGGCAGTGCGCCGACGCCCCGGTCCCGCATCAGCCGGGCGGCTTCGGCGAGCGTCTGCTCGCCCGTGACGCACTCCGCTCCGGGGTGCATGATCTCTTTCGCGGTCGTCATGGCCGGACCTCCCGAGGTGGTTGGCGCACGGCTGCCCCGTGCACGGTACGTCCGTCCCCTCCATGCTCGCCCCGGCCCGGGGCGGGGCGCCACCGCTGGGGGCGGCCGGTCACGCCGCGCGCGGCGGCGCGGCCCGCGACGGCCCGTTCCCGTCGGCGAGTTCGACAGCCGCGGCGATCTGCGGGAGTTCCAGCTGCTCGACGCCCCGCTCCGACACCTCCCGGTCCGGCACCTCCCGGTCCGGCCGGGCCGCCTCGGCGGCCTGGGCGGTGGCGCGGTCGGTGGAGCTCTCCAGGAAGCGCAGCAGCTCGACCGGGAACGGCAGCACCAGGGTCGAGTTCTTCTCCGCGGCGACCTCCACCACGGTCTGCAGCAGCCGCAGTTGGAGCGCGGCGGGCGTCGCGGACATCACCTGCGCGGCCTCCGAGAGCCGCGCGGACGCCTGGAACTCGCCGTCGGCGGTGATGATCCGGGCCCGCCGCTCCCGGTCGGCCTCGGCCTGCCGGGCCATCGAGCGCTTCATCGACTCGGGCAGCGCCACGTCCTTGATCTCGACCCGGTCGATCTGGATGCCCCAGCCCAACGCCGGGCTGTCCAGCATCAGTTCGAGCCCCTGGTTGATCGGCTCCCGGTTGGCCAGCAGGTCGTCCAGCTCGCTCTTGCCGATGATCGACCGCAGCGAGGTCTGCGCGACCTGCGACATCGCGAACCCGTAGTCCTGGACGTCGACGATCGCCTTCACCGGGTCGACCACCTTGAAGTACACCACCGCGTCCACCCGGACGGTCACGTTGTCCCGGGTGATGCCCTCCTGGGCGGGGATCGGCATCGTGACGGTCTGCACGTTCACCCGCCGCAGCCGGTCCGCCACCGGCAGGATCCGGGCCAGCCCCGGACCGCGCACCTCGCCCAGCACCCGGCCGAACCGGAACACCACCCCGCGCTGGGTCTGCTGCACCAGCCGCACGCTCAACCCGGCGTACACCGCCAGCACCACCAGCAGCGCGATCAGCGCACCGACCACGACCATCGCCGTCACCTCGACCCGATCGGCGCCCGGACCGCGCCCGGACCCGTACCTCCACGCTACTCCGCCGCCTCCCGTCCCGGGCCGGTCACCGACCGTAGGATTCCGCCCATGGAACCGCCCTCGGACTTCTCCCCCGCCGTCCTGGCCCCGCAGACCCGGAGCATCGCCGAGCTGGACGACCTGGTGGTCCACTGCCGGGCCTGCCCGCGGCTGGTCGCCTGGCGCGAGGAGACCGCGCTGGTCAAGCGCCGGGCGTTCCAGGACCAGGAGTACTGGGCCCGGCCGATCCCCGGCTTCGGGCCGTACGACGCCAGACTGGTGCTGGTCGGCCTCGCCCCCGCCGCGCACGGCGGCAACCGCACCGGCCGGATCTTCACCGGCGACCCCTCCGGGAACCTGCTGTACGCCTCGCTGCACCGGCTCGGCCTCGCCAACCGGCCGGAATCCACCTGGCGCGACGACGGCCTGCGGCTGCACGGGGTCCGGATCACCGACCCGGTGCGCTGCGCCCCGCCGGAGAACAAGCCGACCAACGCCGAACGCGACACCTGCCGGCCCTGGATCGTCCGCGAATTCGAGGAGATGCGCCCCACCGTCCGCGCCGTGGTCGCCCTCGGCGGCTTCGCCTGGCAGGCCGTCCTCCCCGTCCTGGCCGCCGCGGGCTGGCAGGTGCCCCGCCCCAAGCCGGTCTTCGGCCACGGCGCCCACGCCGTCCTCCCCGCCACCGACGACGGCCCCGACCTGCACCTCTTCGGCTGCTTCCACGTCAGCCCCCGCAACACCTACACCGGCCGCCTCACCCCCGCGATGGTCGACGACCTCCTCCGCGAGGCGGCCACCACGGCCGGACTGTGAGAACGGCGACGGGGAACGAACCAGGGGCCCGGGGAACGGCGGGTCCGTGCTGCTGACGGCCGGAGCCCATCGGAGTGTCCGTGCTGCTGCGTGTCTTCAACGGAACCGGAAGCCGATGCGCGCTCCGGCAGTGCACCGCCAGCAGACCGGGCCTCGCCGTTCCCCGAGCCCCTGAACGCGCGCACCCGCCGAGCCCCTGGGCTGTTCCCCTTTCGGCGTTCTCAGCGCAGTTTCTTCGGGCGGCGGGCGACCTGCTCCCAGACCTGCGGCAGCAGCTCGCGGGCGAAGCCGAGCTCGGCGGTCTGGCGGCCGTAGAGGGCGCCGTAGCCGAAGCCGCCGTCGGAGAGGGTGCGCAGGGTGTCGCGGGCGACGACGGCGTCCTGGTGGCGGCCGAGGACGTCCTGGAGGGCTTTCATCCGGCGGGTGAAGGCGCGGGCGGGGCGGCCGGCGGTCTCGCCGGCGTAGCGGGCGCGCTTGGCGGCCTTGCGGGTGTCGTGCAGGGCGCGTTCGAGGGCGGGGCCCCGGGGGGTGCGGCGGGCGACGGCGAGCCGTTCCGCGGTGCGGCGGTGTTCGCGGCGCAGGGTGCGGGTGAGTTCGGGCCCGTAGGGCTTCGCGGCGCGGGAGTTGAGGGGCGGGTCGGCGGCGAGGGCGGTGAGGGTGGCGAGCAGTCGGCGGAAGCGTTCGTCGTCGAGGGCGGTGAGGACGCGGGTGCGGGCGTCGCGGGTCTCGCGGGCGTGCCAGGCGGCGAGTTCGGCGAGGACGCGGTCCCGGTCGGTGCCGGGGGGCAGTTCGCGGGCCTGGGCGAGCAGGCGCTCGCCGAGCACTTCGGCGTCGCGGGCCGGTCCGAGGGCCCGGCCGAGCCGGCGCAGTGCGTCCTCGGTGGGGGTGTGGTCGCCGCGCAGGTGGCGCCGGTGGGTGCGCAGGGCGCTGCGCAGGCGGCGGGCGGCGACGCGCATCCGGTGGACGGCGTCGGGGCGGTCGGCGCGGGCGTCGGGTTCGAGGGCGGCGAGTTCGGCGGTCAGGGTGCGCAGGCGCGCGGTGACGGCGTCTCCCGCGGTGCGGTACGTCCGGTGGGCCACGTCGTCACGTCCTTCCGTGCCCTCCCAGGGTAGGCCGGTCGGTGGTGGGGCGGGCGCGAACACTCCGGCGGGCGCGGCGCGCCGGGCGTCTGCTGTGGGCTAAACGGGGAGCGGCGGGCGGGGCGGGTGCGCAGACTGGCGGGCATGGATGTCATTGAGGTGCTGCCCGGTCTGCGGATGCTGCTGCTCCCGGTCGGAGCGGCCTATCTGTGGTCGGACGGGCGGGAACTGACGCTGGTGGACAGCGGGCCGGTGGGGTTCGAGGACCAGGTCGCGGGGCTGGTGGAGTCGGTGCCGGGCGGGGAGTTGGCGCGGATCGTGCTGACCCACTGGCACGAGGACCACACCGGTGGCGCGGCCCACCTGGCGGCGCGTTTCGGGGGTGTGCCGGTGGTGGCGCACCGGTTGGAGGCGCCGGTGATCCGGGGCGAGGAGGTGGGGGCGCCGCCGGTGCTGGAGGAGTTCGAGCGTCCGATCCGGGCGTCGGTGCCGGAGCTGCCGCCCGCGCCGCCGTGCCGGGTGGACGTGGAGGTGGTGGACGGCGACGTGCTGCCGTTCGGCGGCGGGGCCCGGGTGGTGGGCGCGCCGGGGCACACGGACGGTTCGCTGGCGCTGCACCTGCCGGGCCCGGACCTGCTGTTCACGGGTGACGCGGTGGCCAACGTGGGGCAGACCATGCTGGGCGTGTTCAACACCGACCGGGCGCGGGCGATCGCCTCGCTGCACCGGTTGGCCGGGCTCGGCGCCGCGAACGCGGTGTTCGGTCACGGGGCGCCGCTGGTGGGGGACGCGGCGGAGGGCCTGAAGGCGGCGTCGGCGGCCTTCCGCTGAGCCGCGTGCGGGGCGGCGGGGACGGACGGCGGCGGCCACCCCGTACCGTCACCGCCGCCCCGCCCCGCGCTGCCCTGCACCGTCCGTACGCGCCTACGCCCGCACCGTCCGTACGTGCCCACACCCGCACCGCCCGTACGCCCGAGGAGGCCGGCCGAGGAGGTCAGTCGGTCTTCGGCGCGAGGCCCTGCTCGGCGAGCCAGTCGAGCTGCTTGAGCGGGGTGGAGCCGTAGCCGCCGCCGTGGTCGGCGAAGTTCCAGGTCTCGATGGCGGCGGGGCCGCCGTAGCGGTGGTAGGCGGCGAAGACGGTGGAGGGCGGGCAGACCGGGTCCATCAGGCCGACGCTGAACAGGGCGGGGGCGGTGGCGCGGGGGGCGAAGTGGACGCCGTCGAAGTAGTCGAGGGTGGCGAGGGTCTGCTCCTCCTTCTCGCGGCTGTGCCAGCGCAGGTACTTGGCGATCTCGGGGTAGGGGCCGTCGCCGGATATCCGCACGGCGCGCCGGAAGTGGCACAGGAACGGGACGTCGCTGAGCAGGGCGGCGACCTGCTCGGGGGCGAGGGCGGCGACGGCGAGGGCGAGGCCGCCGCCCTGGCTGGCGCCGGAGACGACCGCGCGGGCGGGGTCGGTGCCGGGCAGCTGCGGGAGGGCGTCGAGGGCGCGGACGCAGTCGGTGATCAGGCGGCGGTAGTAGTAGTTCGCCGGGGAGTCGATGCCGCGGGTCATGAAGCCCTCGGCCCACTGGGTGCCGTCGCCCTCGCCGCGGTCGGGGGTGTCGTGGCCCTGACCGCGGCTGTCGACGACCAGGTGGGCGTAGCCGGCGGCGGGCGGCAGCAGGTGTTCGCCGGGCAGGGCGCGTCCGCCGCTGTAGCCGATGTACTTGACGACGACGGGCAGCGGCTCGGTGGCGTGGCGGGGCAGGATCAGCCAGGCGGCGACGGGTTCGCCGCGCCAGCCGGGAAAGCGGACGTCGTACACGTCGAAGGCGGTGAGGCGGGTGTCGGTGCGCAGTTGCGCGGTGACGGGGCCGCCGGCGGCGCTGGCGGTGGCGAGGGTGTCGGCCCAGAAGGCGTCGAAGTCGGCGGGAGCGGTGAGCTCGGGGCGGTAGGCGTGGAGGCCGTCGAGGTCGAGGTCGGTGAGCGGCACGGCGGTTCAGCTCCGGTGGTGGTAGAGGTGCAGGGGGGTGGGGTGTCCGGCGCGCAGGTCGAGGCGCAGCGGGGGGCGGCCGGGGTCGGTGCCGAGGTGGACGCTGACGGTGCGGTCGGTGTCGGCGGTCAGGACGGCGTCGATCCGGTTCTCGGCGGTGTCCCAGCTGAGGGTGGTGAGAGTGGTGCGGCAGCGGGTGCGCAGGCCGCGGACGGTGCCGCGGGGCAGGTGGGCGGGCGGGGCCGGGAGCAGGACGATCCGGTCGGGGGTGGAGTGCAGGAGCGCTTCGATCAGCACGCCGGGGAGGGTGTGGGCGGCGTCGGCGTTGTAGACGTCCAGGTGCGGGTAGTGCGAGCTCATCAGCGAGGGGTGGAAGAAGCGGCCGTGCAGGACGGCGTCGAGGGCCTCGCCGAGCAGGTCGGCGTCGCCGAGGCGGGCGGCGATCAGGGCGCGGTGCAGGTGGCCGTGGGCGGAGTGGTTCTCGCTGCCGCGCAGGTGCAGGGCGCGGTGGGCGGCGGCGGCCAGGTCGGGGGTGTCGACGGGGTTGATCTCGCCGAGCGGCCAGACCGGGTGCAGGTGGCTGAGGTGCCGGTGCTCCTGGTTGTCGGCGGCGGCGGGCCAGGCCCATTCGGCCAGCGCCCCTTCGGAGTTGGTCCGGTAGGGGGGCAGCCGGTCGGCGAGCAGGCGGTGGCCGGTGGCGGTGAGGGTGTGGCGGGCGGCGGCGAGGTCCATGGCGGCGTTGACGCTGATCGGGCTGTCGGCGCCGAGGGGGGTGTTCTCGGGCGAGTAGGAGGGGACGAGCAGCAGGCGGCCGTCGGGGCCGGTGCGGGTGAGGAAGGCGCGGTAGAAGTCGGCGGTCTCGGCGAGGGCGGGGCGGACGAGCGCCTGGTCCGTCGCGGTGTCGCCGGTGGTGTCGACATGGTCGAGGAGGGGTTGCAGCAGCCAGTGGGCGCCGGCGGTCCACAGGTGCAGCGGGTAGTCCTCGCTGTAGTGGTAGGCGTGGCCGGAGCGGCCGTCGGTGTGGGCGGGGGCGACGATGCCGGGCAGGCCGAACAGGCGGCGGGCGTTGCTCCGCCAGTCGTCCAACTGGCGTGCGACGAAGGCGGCGTGGGCGTGGCTGACTTCGGGGAGGGCGGCCGCGGCGGCGGAGGAGACCTGGAGGTTGAGGTTGGCGTCGCAGGTGAGGGCGCCGCTCCAGGCGGTGTCCCAGGAGCCGGTCCACAGGCCGGTGAGCCGGGGCGGCAGGACGCCGGCGGAGCTGAGCAGGTGGTGGCGGCCGGCGTCGAAGAGCCGTTCCAGCAGGGCCGGTCGGTGGGTGTCGGGGTCGGCGAGCAGGGCGGAGCCGGGCAGCGCGCGGTGTTCCTCGGGGGCGCCGAGGTCGAGGTCGACCCGGTCGTAGGCGGGGGTGTGCCGGGCGAGGTGGCGTTCCAGCAGTTCGGGGTACGGGCGGTCGGGGAGGGCGGGCGGGGCCGGGTCCTCCCAGGGGTGGACCCGGGTGAGCAGCAGGACCTCGGCGCAGCCCTCGGCGCGGACGGCCTCCCCTGCGGTGTGCAGGGTGCCGCCGGTGGCGCGGACGTGCGTCCAGCAGGTGTACCCGTAGCCGGAGTCGCCGGGGTAGCGGACGTCGGTGCGCAGCACGGCTCCGCCGGGTTCGCCGGCGGCGGTGGTGTGGACGGTCAAGTCGGCGGGGGCGCCGTCGAGTTGCCAGTGGTGGGTCAACTCGAGGTCGCCGGTGCGTACTTCGCGGTGGACGATCAGGTCGTCGGCGCGCGAGGCGAAGGTTTCGGCGCGCCGGCCGTCCCAGTGGGTGGCCAGGACGCCGGTGCGGTGGTCGACTTCGCGCCGGTAGCCGTCGGCGGGGGTGGCGGGTGCGGCGGGGCGGCGCAGCCGGAGGGCGAGGGCGGGGTGGAAGGGGCGGACCCACTGGAGGGGTGCGGTGACGTGGCGGGCGACGGCCTCGCGGGCGCGGCCGGTCAGGACGGCGTCCCGGAGGTCCTCCAACTGCCCTGCCAGGTCGGGGGCGAGGGCGTGTTCGCCGCCGTTGGGGAGCAGCAGCAGGTGGTGGTTGACGACGATCAGTTCGTCGCGGGTGCGGCCATGCGCCATGGCGCCGTGGGTGCCGTTGCCGGTGAGGAAGGCGTCCTCCCAGCGGGCGGCCGGGGCGGGTTCCCAACTGCCGCGTCGGCGGGGGCGGTTCATGAGACGGCCGGGCATGAGACGGCCGGCTGCTGGGCGGCCGGCTGCTGGGCGGCCGGCTGCTGGGCGGTCGGGCGCAGGACGGCGGCGCCGTGGCGTTCCAGGGTGAGGGTGCCGGTGCCGGGCTTGCCGGTGAGCAGGTCCTCCCAGTGGCCGGGCAGCTCGCAACCGGCTTGCTGGGGGCCGTGGTTGAGCAGGAAGAGCAGGTCGCCGCGGCGGACGGCCTCGACGCCGGCGGGCAGGTGTTCGACGGTGGGGCGCAGTCCGGCTTCGCGGGCGGCGCGGGTGAGCAGGGCGCGCAGGGTGTCGGGTTCGGGGCGGGTGGAGAGGTACCAGGCGGTGCCCCGGCCGTGGGTGTGGCGGGTGACGGCGGGCAGTCCGGCGAGTTCGCCGTCCGTGTAGCGGGCCACGGTCTCGGCGCCGGCGGTCTCCAACTCCTCGGCCCACAGCGAGCCCTGGAAGTGCTGTCCGTCGGTGCCGGTGCAGCCGACGCGTTCGCCCTCGTTCAGCGGCCACCACTGGTGGACGGCGGCGAGGCCGAGGACCTCGCGCAGCCGGGCGTCGACCCCGCCGGGGCGGATCCGGTCCTGGTGGTCGGCGACGCCGGTGAAGTAGCCGGTGACCAGGGTGCCGCCGGAGCTGACGTAGTGGGCGAGGTTGTCGAGGGCGGCGTCGGTGAGCAGGTAGAGCGAGGGGATGACGACCAGGCGGTAGCGGGTGAGGTCGGCGGCGGGGTGGGCCAGGTCGGTGGTGTGGTTGGCCTCCCACAGGGCGCGGTGCCAGGCGGTGACGTTCTCCTGGTAGGTGAGCAGTTCGGAGGGGCGGCCGGGCTGTTCGCTCGCCCACCAGGCGTCCCAGTCGTGCAGCAGGGCGACGTCGGCGGTGACGCGGGTGCCGGAGACGGCGGGGCCGAGCCGGTCGAGGTCGGCGCCGAGGGCGGCGGCCTCGCGGAACACCCGGTTGCCGGTGCCGGAGTGCGGGAGCATCGCGGAGTGGAACTTCTCGGCGCCCTGCCGGGACTGCCGCCACTGGAAGAAGCAGATCGCGTCGGCGCCGCGGGCGACGGCCTGCAGCGACCAGAGCCGGTTGAGGCCGGCCGGCTTGGGGCGGTTGACGGGGCGCCAGTTGACGGCGCCGGTGGCCTGTTCCATCAGCATCCAGGGGCCGCCGGCCATCGAGCGGGCGAGGTCCTGGACGAGGGCGCCGTGCTGGGCGCCGAGGGCGTCGTCGGGGTCGGGGTAGATGTCGAGCGCGACGACGTCCTGTTCCTTCGCCCAGGCCCAGCCGTCCTGGCCGCGCCAGAACGGCATGTGGTTGGTGGTGACGGGGGTGCCGGGGCTGTGCCGGGCGACGATGGTGTGTTCGGCGGTGTAGCACTCCAGCAGGGCGTCGGAGGTGAAGCGGGCGAAGTCGAGGAGCTGGGCGGGGTTGCGGATGTACTGGGCCTGGCGGGGCGGCAGGATCTCGTCCCACTCGGCGTAGTGCTGGCTCCAGAAGGCGGTGCCCCAGGCGGAGTTGAGCTCCTCGAGGGTGCCGTGGCGGTGCTGCAGCCAGCGCCGGAAGTGGGCGGCGGTCTCGTCGCACCAGCAGTGCGTGCCGTACTCGTTGTTGACGTGCCACATGGTGAGCGCGGGGTGCGCGCCGTAGCGGGCGGCGAGCTGCTCGGTGATGGCGGCGGCGCGGCGGCGGTACTCCGGGGAGGAGGCGCAGAACTGGTTGCGGGAGCCGTACCAGACGGTGGTGCCGTTCTCGGCGCGCGGCAGGGTCTCGGGGTGGAGGTGGCCGAGCCACGGGGGCGGGGAGGCGGTGGGGGTGGCCAGGACGACGCCGATGCCGTTCTCGTGCAGCAGGTCGAGCAGGCGGTCGAGCCAGCCGAAGTCGTAGGCGCCGGGCGCGGGTTCGAGCCGGGCCCAGGAGAACACGCCGACGGTGACGCTGGTGACGCCGGCCTGCCGCATCAGGCGGACGTCCTCCGGCCAGGTCTCCTCGGGCCACTGCTCGGGGTTGTAGTCGCCGCCGTAGAGGATGCGGCCGCGGGTGGCGTCGTTCAGGTCGGGCATGCGGGTGTTCCTGTCCGTTCAGTCGCCCTGGCTGAGGGGCTGGAGTTCGAACCAGTCGAAGTGCGCGGTGCCTTCGGCGGCGTACAGGCCGATGACGCGGCCGGTGAAGCCGCCGGCGGTTTCGGTGGTGAGGTAGCGGCCGTCGAGGGTGGCGAGCACCTCGAAGGTGCCGTCGGGCCGTTCGAAGCCGAGGGCGAGGGCGTCGGGGCCGGTGCGCGGGCCGCGCGGGGCGGCGGGGGCGGTCTCGGCGCGCAGCACCACGTCGTGGTGCGGGAGTTCGCGTTCGGCGGTGACGGTGACCTGTCCGCCGAGGTGGGTGGTGACCCGGACGCGGCGGCCGTCGGCCTCGACGGTGTAGGCGTGCTCGTCGTCGAGGCGGACGGCGAGGCCGCCGGTGCCTTCGGCGGTGTCGAGCCGGGTGCGGGCGCGGACGGCGTGGTGCTGCTGGCGGCGGCCGGTGAAGGTGCCGTCGAAGTGGCCGTCGCGGGCGCGCAGGGTGAGTGAGCCGGGGCGCCGGGCGGTGGTGACGTGCTCGGCGGGGCGGTCGCGGACGGAGAGCCACTGCGGGGGCAGCGGGCCGTCGAAGTCCTCGCGGCCGGGTTCGGCCGGCCAGGGGTGCGACTCCCAGGGGAGGTCCGGGAGTTCGACGGGGACTTCGCCGATCACCGGCCAGTCGCCGGCCCAGGCCACCGGGGCCAGGTAGGTCTCGCGGCCGAGCGGGTGCCAGCCGGGGGTGCCGCCGCGCGGGCGGACGCCGAGCAGCAGGGCCCACCAGCTGCCGTCGGGGCCCTGGACCAGGTCGGCGTGGCCGGTGTTCTGGATCGGGCTGTGGCGGCCGGCGTGGGTGAGCAGCGGGTTGTCCGGGCAGGGCTCGAAGAGGCCGTCGGGGCGGCGGGAGCGGGCGACCGAGACACTGTGGGCGCGTTCGGTGCCGCCCTCGGCGATCAGCAGGTACCACCAGTCGCCGATCCGGTACAGGTGCGGCGCCTCGGGGGCCTGCCGGGTGCCGGACCACAGCGGGCGGGGGGTCTCCAGGGCCTTGCCGGTGGCCGGGTCGATCCGCAGCTGGGCGACGCCGGCGACGGTGCAGAAACAGGTGCCGTCCTCGTCCCAGGCGAGGTCCGGGTCGATGCCGGGGACGTCGGGCAGCCGGACGGGGTCGGACCACGGGCCGGCCGGGTCCTCGGCGGTGACCAGCAGGTTGCCGGTGCCGACCTCGGTGGTGATCAACCAGAACCGGCCGTCGTGGTGGCGCAGGGTGGGGGCGTAGACGCCGCCGGAGGAGGGGGTGCCGGGCGGGAGCGGCAGGTCGGCGAGGGCGTTGCCGATCTGCCGCCAGTGCACCAGGTCGCGGCTGTGCAGGATCGGCACGCCGGGGTGGTACTCGAAGCTGGAGCAGGCCAGGTAGTAGTCCTCGCCGACCCGGCAGACGCTGGGGTCGGGATGGAAGCCGGGGACGACGGGGTTGCGCGGGCGGTCGGCGGGCACGGCTGGCGCTACCTCCTGCGGGCGGGCGGGACGGGGGCGAGCAGCGGTCCGCTGCTCTGCCGGGGGGTCAGGACGGGGGCGAGCAGGACGAGTTCGTCCTCGGGGTCGGTGCCGCGTTCGGCGGCGGCGATCCGGCGCATCACCTGGTCGACGGCGACCCGGCCGAGTTCCTGGGCGGGGCCGGTGACGGCGGTCAGGCCGGGGGCGTACTGCTCGGCGAGCTGTTCGGGGCAGAGCGCGACCACCGAGGCGTCCTCGGGGACGGTGCGTCCGCTGGTGGGCAGCAGTTGCAGCAGCGGGCCGATGGCGTTCTCGTTCTGGACGACGAAGCCGGTGGTGTCGGGGCGGTCGGCGAGGATCCGGGCCAGGGTGCCGGCCGTGGATTCGTAGGTGCCTTCGCAGGGGCGGTGGAGGAATCTCAGGCCGCGTTCGAGGGCGCGCTCCCGGAATCCGGTCAGGGTGCGTTCGGCGTAGCCGGCGTGGCGGTGGTAGACGGCGGGCGCGTAGCCGATGAAGGCGACGTCCCGGTGGCCGAGGTCGGCGAGGTGGTCGGCGCACTGGGCGCCGGCCGCGGCGAAGTCGTGGTCGACGCAGGACAGGCCGGTGCTGTCGGCGGGCAGGCCGATCATCGACGCCTGGATGCCCTGTTCGCGCAGGACGGGGATGCGCTCGTCGTCGAGTTCGACGTCCATCAGGATGACCCCGTCCGCCAGGCCGCTCGCGGCGACCCGGCGGACCCCGTCGGGGCCTTCGTCGTTGGTGATCAGCAGCACGTCGTAGCCGTGCTGGCGGGCCGCCATGGTGACCGAGACGGCGATCTCCATCATGATCGGCACGTACACGTCGGTGCGCAGCGGCACGACCAGGGCGATGATGTGGGAGCGCCGTCCGGCGAGCGCGCGGGCGCCGGCGTTGGGGTGGTAGCCGAGCTCCTCGACGGCGTGCTGGACGCGGCGGCGGGTGGCCTCCGAGATCGAGCGCTTGCCGCTGAGCACGTAGCTGACGGTGCTGGGCGAGACGCCCGCGTGCCGGGCCACGTCGGCGAGAGTCACCATGGGTGCGGTTCCTGCTTTCCTGGTCGGTGGGGTGTGCGGCCCCTGTGGCGCCAGGTTACTGACGCCGGGTCGTGCGTTGTTCCCGCTCCGGTTCAGCCCTTGATGGCGCCGGTGAGGACACCGGTGCGGAAGTGCTTCTGCATGAAGGGGTAAACCATCAGCAGCGGCACCAGGGTGAGGACCACGACGGCCATCTGGAGGGTGAGCGGCGCGGTCTGCGCGTTGGCGGCGCCGAAGCCGGAGTTGACGGATCCGGGCAGGCCGTTGCCGCGGTTGACGTAGGTCAGCAGTACGTACTGCAGCGGCCACTTCTCGGCCGAGGTCGGCATGTAGAGCATCACGTTGAAGAACGAGTTCCAGTAGCCGACCGCGTAGAACAGCGCGATCACGGCGGTGACGGCCCTCGAGGTGGGCAGCACCACCGACCACAGGATCCGCCAGTCGCCGGCGCCGTCGAGGCGGGCGGCGTCGATCAGGTCGGCGGAGGTGGTGGAGTAGAACGAGCGCAGCACCAGGATGTTGAACACCGAGACGGCGCTGGGCAGGATCAGCGACCACCACTGGTCGTAGCCGCCGAGTCCGGTGACCACCAGGAAGGTCGGGATCAGGCCGCCGCTGACGAACATGGTGACGATCAGCAGGGTCAGGATCGGGCGGTGCGCGAAGGACTCGGAGCGGGAGAGGCCGTAGGCCGCCATCACCGAGACGATCATGGACACCAGGGTGCCGACGATGGTGATCGCGAAGCTGACCATCAGGGCGGTGCGGACGGTGCCGTCGCCGAGCATCTGCCGGTACGCCTCGAAGGTGACGCCGTCGGGCCAGACCACCAGGCCGCCGGCCCGGTTGACGGCGCCGGGGGTGGAGATGCTGGTCAGTCCGATGATCCAGAGCGGGACGGCCACGGCGGCGATCACGCCGGCCAGGGTGATGCCCTTGGCGCCCTGGCCGATCAGGGTGGGCGGCTCCTCCCAGGG
>NZ_JBHUWH010000203.1:0-13158 GCF_042670125.1 Kitasatospora sp. NPDC057198
GTCGCCTACTGGGCCGAGGCCGAGCCCGACGGGCTGGCGGAGCCGCTCGCGGTGGCACCGGGGGAGGCCGAGCCGGTGGCGCCGGCCGACGGCGAACCGCTCGCGGCGGGGGAGGCCGAGCCGGAGGCGGTGGCCTCGGCGGACGGGGAGGCGCTGGCGGCCGGGGACGGCGCGGCCGCCTTCGGGCCGAAGCCCTCGTACACGCCGACGGCGGGCTGCACGTTGGCGTTGGCGGAGACCTCGCCGGCGTTCTTGAAGGTGAAGGTGGTCTTGGCGTAGCCGCCGACCGACAGGTCCGAGCTCGGGATCGAGGCGGTCGGGCCGCCCTCGGCGCCGATCAGCACCGACTGGCCGGGCTTGAGCGTGATGTCGGAGACGGCGGCGCCGCTCTCGTCGGTCAGCTTGGCGGCGGCGTCGTCGATCTTCAGCGAGGTCAGCACCTCGTCCGCGGTGCCGGTGTTGGCGATGTTGACCGTGAGGTTCGCGGCGCCCGAGTACGCGCCGGCGGTGCCCTTCGGGGTGACCACGACGATGTTGTTGAGCTTGACGTCGGTGCCGATCGCCGTCGCCGCGTTGTCCGGCTTGATCTCCAGCGTGCTCGCGTCGTTGCCCGCGGCGCAGGCGGCCAGCGGGACGATCGCGGCGAGGACGATGGCGGCTGCAGCGCCGCGTCGAAGGCTCCGGCTCACGGCGGCGACTTCTCCTTGGTGGGGGACGATCCAGTGGAAAACGGATCACGGTCGGTGGTCGAGGGCCAGACTACCGACCACATATATCCGGCTCTCACGGGGTGGCCCCGTGTCGCGGTCCGATCACGATCTGGGGCGTCCGGCGCGTCGGGGGCAAAAACTCAAGATCCAATCATGGTTTCGGAGTCGTGACCAGAGGTTTCGTCGCGCGGTCAGACCGCCTCCGACCTGCGGGAAGCCCGGGTCGAACACCGGTCGCAGCATGCGACGGGGGTGGTTGTCAAGCCCTGGAACCCGCCCTGACCTGCGAAAACGCCCTTCGAGTCAGCCGAAAAGCGTGTTATTCTGGAAAGCCACGGAAGGGGTCCTGTCACATGACGTTCAAGGTTGGCGACACGGTGGTCTACCCCCATCACGGGGCTGCGCTGATCGAGGCCATCGAAACTCGCCAGATCAAAGGTGTGGACAAGACCTACCTGGTGCTGAAGGTGCAGCAGGGAGATCTGACGCTTCGCGTTCCCGCGGAGAACGCCGAGTTCGTCGGCGTCCGCGACGTGGTGGGCCAGGAGGGCCTGGACCGCGTCTTCGAGGTGCTCCGGGCACCGTACACCGAAGAGCCCACCAACTGGTCTCGCCGGTACAAGGCGAACCTCGAGAAGCTCGCGTCCGGCGACGTGATCAAGGTCGCAGAGGTCGTCCGCGACCTGTGGCGCCGCGAGCGCGAGCGCGGCCTGTCCGCCGGTGAGAAGCGGATGCTGGCCAAGGCCCGGCAGATCCTGGTGAGCGAGCTCGCGCTCGCCGAGAACACCAACGAGGACAAGGCCGAGACGCTGCTCGACGAGGTCCTCGCCTCCTGAACCGACCCGCTCGGTGCGGAGTCGGTCCATTCCTGATCTTCCAACCCCGGCAAGGGGGTTGAGCCAGGTGTGACGCAGCGCCCGGTGGTGCCCGAACGGCACCTCGGGCGCTTCGCCATGCCCGGAAGGGGTCGGTGGCATGGCGGAACGGCGGGCGCGGTTCCACTAACGTGCAGTCAGGAAGGGGGCCTGCCCGCTCGCGACATCCGCGCTCGGCACGGGCCATACCCATCACTACCGAGGAGCCAAACCTGAACGCCTCAGCACAGCTCGCGGCAGCGGTCGTCCCGGCCGCCGGGCGCGGCGAGCGACTCGGCCCCGGCGCCCCCAAGGCGCTGCGCGAACTCGGCGGCGTGCCGCTGCTGGTGCACGCCGTCCGGGCGCTGGCCCGCAGCCGGGCGGTGGGCCTGGTGGTGGTGTGCGCCCCGCCGGACGGCGTGGCCGAGGTGGTCTCGCTGCTGGACAGCCACGGCCTGGACGGCAAGGACGTCCGGGTGGTGCCCGGCGGCGCCAGCCGGCAGGAGTCGGTGCGCCTGGGCCTGGCCGCCGTCCCCGCGGGCACCCGGGTGGTGCTGGTGCACGACGCGGCCCGCCCGCTGGTGCCGGTCGAGGTGGTGGACGCGGTGGCCGCCGCCGTCCGCGCCGGGGCCGGGGCGGTGGTGCCCGCGGTGCCGCTGGCCGACACCGTCAAGCGGGTCGAGCCGCAGCCGTCCGGCCCGGAGCCGGTGCTGGACACGCCCGACCGCTCCACCCTGCGCGCCGTGCAGACCCCGCAGGGCTTCGACCTGCCCGGTCTGGTCGCCGCGCACGAGAGGGCGCTCGCCGAGGGCGCCGAGGTGACCGACGACGCCGGGCTGATCGAGCGCTTCGGCGGCCGGGTGGTCGTGGTGCCCGGCCACGAGGAGGCGTTCAAGGTCACCCGCCCGCTGGACCTCGTGCTCGCCGAGGCCGTGCTCGCCCGCCGGAGGGCCACCGATGGCTACTGACCGCCCGATCGTCCCCCGCGTCGGCGTCGGCACCGACGTGCACGCCTTCGAGGAGGGCCGCCCGCTGCGGGTGGCCGGCCTGGACTGGCCCGGCGAGACCGGCCTGGCCGGCCACTCGGACGCCGACGTGGCCGCGCACGCCGCCTGCGACGCGCTGTTCTCCGCCGCCGGGATCGGCGACCTCGGCGCGCACTTCGGCACCTCCCGCCCCGAGTGGGCGGGCGCGGCCGGGGTGGCGCTGCTGGCCGAGGCCGCCCGGCTGGTCCGGGAGGCCGGCTTCGAGATCGGCAACGTCGCCGTCCAGGTGATCGGCGTCCGCCCGAAGGTCGGCAAGCGCCGGGCCGAGGCCCAGGCCGCGCTGTCGGCGGCGGTCGGCGCCCCGGTCTCGGTCTCCGGCACCACCACCGACGGCCTCGGCCTGACCGGCCGGGCGGAGGGACTCGCCGCGATCGCCACGGCGCTGGTCTACGAACGGCCCACCGCCTAGCCTGAGTTCTGACAAAACGTCAAGAACCGGGCACAGGAGGCGGCATGGGCGTCGAACTCGGCACGAAGGTCAGGGAACTGCTGGAGGCGAAGAGCTACGCGGTGGTGTCCACGGTGCAGCCCGACGGCAGCCCGCAGTCCTCCGTGGTGTGGGTGAAGCGGGACGGGAACGACATCCTGTTCTCCACCGTGCAGGGCCGCCGCAAGCACCTCAACCTGGCGCGCGACCCGCGGATCAGCCTGCTGGTCAACCCGGCGGACGACCCGTACACCTACTTCGAGGCGCGCGGCACGGTCTCGATGACCACCGAGGGCGGCCGGGAGCTGATCGACGAGCTGTCCCACAAGTACCGGGGCGAGGACTACGGCTTCGACGGGCCGGACGACGTCCGGGTGGTGGTCCGGCTCAGCCCGCGCAAGATCGTCGGCAACATCGGCTGAACGGGGGCGCGCCAAAGGGCTCGGAAGGTGGCGGGGCACCCCCCGCCGCCCACTACCCTGGTCGCTGTGAGCCTTCGCCTGTACGACACCATGACCCGCCAGGTACGCGACTTCGTCCCGCTGGTGCCGGGCTGTGTCTCGATCTACCTGTGCGGTGCCACGGTCCAGGCACCGCCGCACATCGGGCACATCCGCTCCGGCCTGAACTTCGACGTGATGCAGCGGTGGTTCCGCTACCGCGGCTACGACGTCACCTTCGTCCGCAACGTCACCGACATCGACGACAAGGTGATCGACAAGGGGCGCAAGCAGTCCACCGACTGGTGGAAGATCGCGTACGCCAACGAGCGCGCCTTCAACGAGGGTTACACCGCCCTCGGCTGCCTGCCGCCGAGCGCCGAGCCGCGCGCCACCGGGCACGTGCCGGAGATGATCGAGATGATGCGCGGCCTGATCGAGCGCGGCCACGCGTACGCCGCCGACGGGAACGTGTACTTCGCGGTCACCACCTTCCCGGAGTACCTGGCGCTCTCCAACCAGGAGTTGGAGAACCTGCGGCAGCCCTCCGCCGACAACGAGACCGGCAAGCGGGACGCGCGCGACTTCGCGCTGTGGAAGGCCGTCAAGCCCGGCGAGCCGAGCTGGGAGACGCCCTGGGGCCGCGGCCGTCCGGGCTGGCACCTGGAGTGCTCGGCGATGGCGCACAAGTACCTCGGCCGCGCCTTCGACGTCCACGGCGGCGGGCTCGACCTGATCTTCCCGCACCACGAGAACGAGATCGCCCAGTCCCGGGCGTTCGGCGACGAGTTCGCCAACTTCTGGGTGCACAACGCCTGGGTGACGCTGGCCGGCGAGAAGATGTCCAAGTCGCTGGGCAACTCGGTGCTGGTCTCCGAGATGGTCAAGCGCTGGCGCCCGATCGTGCTGCGCTACTACCTGGCCGGCCCGCACTACCGCTCGATGATCGAGTACAGCGAGGAGTCGCTGCGCGAGGCCGAGACCGGGTTCAACCGGATCGAGGGCTTCATCGAGCGGGCCGTGGAGCGCTGCGGCCCGGTCGACGCGGCGCCCGAGGTGCCGCCGGCCTTCGCCGAGGCGATGGACGACGACCTGGGCGTCCCGCAGGCGCTCGCCGTGGTGCACACCGCCGTCCGGCAGGGCAACAGCGCGCTCGGCGCGGACGACAAGGAGTCGACCGCGGCCCGGCTCGCCGAGGTCCGGGCGATGCTCGGCGTGCTCGGCCTCGACCCGCTGGACGAGCAGTGGGCCGCCGGCGGCGAGCGCGGCCAGGAGCTGACCGGCGTGGTCGACTCGCTGGTCGGGCTGGTCCTCGACCAGCGCCAGGCCGCCCGCGCCCGCAAGGACTTCGCGACCGCCGACGCGATCCGCGACCGGCTCGGCGCGGCCGGGCTGGCGATCGAGGACACCCCGTCCGGCCCGCGCTGGACGATCAACCAGTAGGACCAGTAGCCCCCCGGGGCGCGCCGGGGCCGTACCTTTGTAGGGGTGCGGCCCCGACGCACGCAGCAGACGCAGAGACAGGAAGTACAGCCATGGCCGGCAACAGCCAGCGCAGGAACCGACGCAACGCCGGATCGAAGAAGGGCGCGAGTGTCGGTACCGGCGGCCACAGCCGGAAGGCGCTCCAGGGCAAGGGCCCGACCCCGCCCGGCGAGGCCCGCAAGGGGCACCCCAAGCAGCGCGCCGCCAACGCCGCGCTCAAGCGCGAGCGCGACGCCAAGTCCCGCGCGGGCATGCGCCGCTCCGGCGCCGGTTCACGCAGCGGCCGCGGCGGCGCGGGCGCGGCCGAGCTGGTGGTGGGCCGCAACTCGGTGGTCGAGGCACTCCAGGGCGGCGTCCCGGCGACCGCGCTGTACGTGCAGCAGTTCATCGACACCGACGACCGCGTCCGGGACGCCTTCCAGGCGGCC
The DNA here is from genome assembly GCF_042670125.1 of Kitasatospora sp. NPDC057198. NCBI lineage: Bacteria > Bacillati > Actinomycetota > Actinomycetes > Kitasatosporales > Streptomycetaceae > Kitasatospora > Kitasatospora sp. NPDC057198. The sequence goes on from NZ_JBHUWH010000203.1 coordinate 5,391, forward strand.
AACGAGCGCGGCGTCCCGCTGATGGAGGCCCCGCGCCCGCAGCTGGACCAGATGACCGGCGGCCTCAACCACCAGGGCCTGGTGCTGCAGGTCCCGCCGTACGAGTACGCGCACCCGGACGACCTGCTGGACGGCGCCGCCGACTCGGGGCAGGACGCGCTGATTGTCGCGCTGGACGGCGTCACCGACTCCCGCAACCTCGGCGCGGTCGTCCGCTCGGCCGCCGCGTTCGGCGCGCACGGCGTGGTGATCCCGGAGCGCCGGGCGGCCGGCATGACCGCCGGCGCCTGGAAGACCTCCTCCGGCGCGGCGGCGCGGCTGCCCGTGGCGCGCGCCACCAACCTGACCCGCGCGCTGGAGGCGTACCAGAAGGCCGGCCTGATGGTGGTCGGCCTGGCCGCCGACGGCGAGGCCGAGATCGGCGACCTGGAGGCGCTGACCGGCCCCGTGGTGATCGTGGCCGGCTCCGAGGGCAAGGGCCTGTCCCGGCTGGTGTCGGAGACCTGCGACCTGCGGGTGCGGATCCCGATGCCCGGCCGGACCGAGTCGCTGAACGCCGGTGTGGCGGCCGGCGTGGTGCTGTACGAGGCCGCCCGGCTGCGCGCCAAGCGCTGACGGCCCGGCGGGTCGTTTTCGTGGGGGAACCGGTCGGGTCCGGTCGGGCCCGATCGGTTTTCCCATGATCACTTCAAATCCCCTCCCGGAATCCACCCGCGAGAGTGTCCTCGGGGCCCGTCACCCGGTTAGAGGGGTGTGGACACCAGAACACCTCTGCGCCTCGGGCAGCGCCCCGCGGGGATAGACGACGGACCGGTCCTCAACACGGTCCGGGTGCCGTCCGACCCGTCCAGGCTCAGCAGCACCCAGGCCAGCTTCCGGATCAGGCTCTCCGCCCCGGTCGCCCCGATGATCGACGCCCCCGCCGGTGCCGCCTTCGGAGACCCGTACGGCCTGCGCGGCGGCGTCACCCCGCAGATCGTGGTGCCCGCCTCGTCGGTGCCCGCGCTGGCCGGGATCACCGCCGCCTCGGTCACCGGCACGGCCCCCCGCCGCAAGGCCCGGGTGGTCACCGCCTGGAGCGGCCAGGCCGGGCCCGGCGACACCGCCGCGACCCAGCTGCTGGAAGCCGTCCGGCTGACCACCGTGCCCGCGCCCGCCAAGGGCTACGCCGACGACGACACCCAGCAGTTGCAGGGCGTCCCGCGGCAGTACGGGCCCGACGGCCCGGCGGCCGGGGAGACCCCGCACGTCGGCGTCCCCGACCTGCTGGACGAATCCGTCCGGATCGGGGCCGGCCGCAGCTGGCAGCCCGAGGGCGAGCTGCCCGAGGTGCCGTCGCTCAGCGAGGGCTCCAAGCACGCCTGGTACCCCGGCCGCCGGGTCGACCTCGGCCTGGTGCTGCTGCCGCTGCGCGTCCTGCTCGGCTCGCTGTCGGTGTACGCCGGGTTCAGCAAGCTGTGCGACCCGGTGTACTTCGACGGCGGCGAGCGCGGCTCGATGATGCGCTGGCTGTCCTCGCTGCACCCGTGGAAGGTCGCCCAGCCGCTGCTGGACTTCGCGATGGCCCACCCGGTCGGCGCCGGGCTCGCGGTCTCCTTCCTGGAGATCGTGGTCGGCGTGCTGTCCATCCTGGGCCTGTGGCAGCGGCTCGCGGCCGGCACCGCGATGGCGCTGTCCGCGGCGCTGCTGTTCACCGTGAGCTGGAAGGCGGTGCCGGTCTACGACACCCCCGACCTGATCTTCCTCGCGGCCTGGAGCCCGCTGCTGATCGCCGGAGCCCCGTTCGCCTCGCTGGACGGCCGGATCGCCCTGGAGGCGTTCCGGCGGCACGGGCCCACCGAGCCCGGCGCCGTCCGGCGGCGGATGCTGCGCCGGCGCGGCGTGGTCACCGCCGTGGTGGTCGGCCTGACCATGCTGTCCGGCTCGCTGCTCGGCGCGGCGGTCCGCACCGGCGACACCAAGGCGCCGGCCAAGCCGCCCACGGACTACGGCTCCCCGGTCTGGCCGAGCAACAGCCCGTCGCCGACGCCCACCCCCTCGCCGTCGCCCACGCCGTCGCGCTCGGCGAGCCCGAGCAAGGCCCCGGCCTCGCCGTCGCCCAGCCGCAGCGGCACCAAGTCCAAGCAGTCGAACGGGGGCACGGCCGGCGGGTCCACGCCGACCGCGCGCTCCGGCGGCGCCGGCGCCGGCACCTCCGGCACCGGCTCCGACAGCGGCAACGGCGGCTCGGCCGGGGGCACCGGCAGCGGCGGCGCCCCCGCGGGCACCCCGCGCACCGCGCAGCCCACGCACGGCGTGATCGGCGGGCTGCTGGGCAGCGGCCCGCCGCTGCTGGAGCTCGGCATGAGCCCGCAGCGGGCCGCCGGCACCGCCTGACGGCCCCCGCAACGCCGTAGGGCCCCTCCCCCGCCCGGGGAGGGGCCCTACGGTTCTTCCGGGCCCGGCGGGGTCAGCCGCGGTACGCGGCCAGCTCCTCGGCGGCCTCGGTGAGGTCCTTGGCGGTGTCGATGGCCCGCCAGTAGCAGCCCTGCGGCAGCTGGTACCCGGCCAGCCGGCGGTCGCGGGCCAGCTGCGGGAAGGTGGTCCGCTCGTGGTCGCCGACCTCGGGGAGCAGCTCGCGGAAGCCCGGCGCGAAGACGTACAGGCCGGCGTTGATCAGGAACGGGGACGGCGGGGCCTCGACGAAGTCCAGCACGTTGCCGAACCGGTCGGTCTCCACCGCGCCCCACGGGATCCGCGGGCGGGCCAGCGCCAGGGTGGCCGCGGCGGCGCGCTCGTGGTGGAAGGCGGCCATCTCGCGCAGGCTGAACCTGGTCCAGATGTCGCCGTTGGTGGCGTACCAGGGCTCGGCGGGGCGCGGCAGGGCGGCCGACGCGTACTTCAACCCGCCGCCGCGGCCCAGCGGTTCGGCCTCCACCACGGTGCGGACGCGCAGCGGCAGTTCGGTCCGCTCCAGCCACTGCCGCAGCACCTCGGCCAGGTGGCCGCAGGAGATCACCACGTCGGTGACGCCCTCGGCGGCCAGCCACTCCAGCTGGTGCCCGATGATCGGACGGCCGGTGCCGGGGATCTCCACCAGCGGCTTGGGCCGGTCGTCGGTGTAGGGGCGCAGTCGGGAGCCCTGCCCGCCCGCCAGGATCACCGCCTGGGTGACGGCGGGTGCGGCGGCGCCCGGGGCGGTGCCGGTGTCTGCTGTCATGCGCGCCACGATAACGGGCCCGTCCCGGCCGGGGGCGGGCCCGTGCGGCGTGTCGACGGGCGGCCGCGGGGGCGTCCGCGGGGCGGGGGAGCGCCCACCGGCCGCGCCGGGTGGGTCAGTTGACCACGCCGGCGGCGAACGAGCCGTCGCAGACCGGGCGGGCGAAGGAGCGGGCGCGCTGCACGTCGCCCTGGTACTTCTTCACCGCGGCGCGGCCGAGCTCGCCGGCCAGCTGGCTGCAGTACGGGGTCAGCGAGGGCTTCTCGCGCATGGTGCGCTCCAGCAGGTCGAGCGCCGTCCCCGGGTTGTGGTTCTTCAACTCCTCCATCAGGTCCACCCGGAGGGCGTCCTGCGGGGCCATGCCCTCGGTGCTGGGCACGGTGGAGGAGCGGCCGATGGCGCCGTCGCCGCTGGAGGCCGCGACCACCTGCTGGTCCAGCCCGGTCGGCGGGGCCCACGGGACGCGGGTGACGGCGAGCGTGCCGGTGGTCACCAGGATCACCGGCAGGGTGAGGGCAACGGTCTGGGCGATGCGGCGCACGAGCTGTTTCACGCACAGGAGAGTAGCGGTGCGTGGCGGGACGAGCGCGTCCCGTTACCCCATCGAGTGACGGGTGTCCCGTTTTGTACCGCCACCGGGTTGACGGGACGTACCCGGAGAACGCCGGAACCCCCTGCCGACCGCCGTGGGCAGGGGGTTCCGTGGAAGAAGCGGGGGACGGGCGCCGCCGTCAGGTGCGGCGCCCCTCCGGAGCCGGGGTCAGCGGCTCAGGCGCACGCCGCCCTCGTCCTCGACGGTGAAGACGTGCGGCTCGTTGCCGACCGGCACGACGTGGATGGTCTCGCCGCGCTGCGGGATCTCGCGGCTGTGCACGCGGACCACGATCTCCTTGTCCTTGCCGGAGACCTGGGTGGTGCCGTAGACGTAGCCGTCGGCGCCGAGCTCCTCGACCACGTTGACGGTGACCGCGACGCCCTCGAGGCCGCCGGCCGGGACGACCTGGAAGTGCTCGGGACGGATGCCGACCACGACGGTCTTCGCGCTGCCGGCCTTGGCCAGGTCCTCGCGGGCGATGTTGATGACCGAGCCGCCGAACTTGACGCCGCCGTCGACCAGCGGAACCTCGATCAGGTTCATCGCCGGGGAGCCGATGAAGCCGGCCACGAACAGGTTGCCCGGACGGTCGTACATGGCGCGCGGGGCGTCGACCTGCTGCAGGATGCCGTCCTTGAGGACCGCGACGCGGTCACCCATGGTCATGGCCTCGGTCTGGTCGTGGGTGACGTAGACCGTGGTGATGCCCAGGCGGCGCTGGAGCGAGGCGATCTGGGTACGGGTGGACACGCGGAGCTTGGCGTCCAGGTTCGACAGCGGCTCGTCCATCAGGAAGACCTGCGGCTGGCGGACGATCGCGCGGCCCATCGCGACGCGCTGGCGCTGACCGCCGGAGAGCGCCTTCGGCTTGCGGTCCAGGTACTGGGTCAGGTCGAGGATCTTGGCGGCCTCTTCGACCTTGGTGCGGATCTCGGCCTTGTTGACGCCGGCGATCTTCAGGGCGAAGCCCATGTTCTCGGCGACGGTCATGTGCGGGTACAGCGCGTAGTTCTGGAACACCATCGCGATGTCCCGGTCCTTCGGCGGCAGGTGGGTGACGTCGCGGTCGCCGATGCGGATGGCGCCCTCGTTCACGTCCTCCAGGCCGGCCAGCATGCGCAGCGAGGTCGACTTGCCACAGCCGGAGGGGCCGACCAGGACGAGGAACTCGCCGTCCGCGATCTCCAGGTCGAGCTGGTCGACGGAGGGCTTGTCGGCACCCGGGTACACACGGGTGGCCTTGTCGTACGTCACAGAAGCCATGGTGCTTCGCTCCTTCACCGGCAGGAACGTGCCGGACGATCCGAGTAAAGGTGGATGTTTCCCACCGCCTCGACCGCCCGGGGACTGGTCCTGACCACTGGCGTCGAGCACGGTTCCCCGTGACGCTACCTGGCAGTTCATCGTTTTGTCAGCCCTCTGCCGCCCCCGAGTTCGCATCGATCCGGTCACACTCCCCCCGCCCCGGCCCCGCCCGCGCCCCCGCAACCACCCGCATCCGTGCGCCCCTGCCCGGTACACTGCCCACTGGTGCCGCCGTGGATCCCGCGGACGGCCACCGCGCCTCCTTAGCTCAGTTGGCCAGAGCACCTGTCTTGTAAACAGGGGGTCGTCGGTTCGAACCCGACAGGGGGCTCCCACCGGGGCCGCGCCGCGCTACCGTGCCGGGCATGGAAACCCCCGACACCGGAGCGCGGCCGCCGGACGGCCCGCTGACCGATGCCGAGGCCGAGCAGTTCCACCACCTGCTGCGGCGCTACCTCGCGCACGAACTCGACCAGTGGGAGACCTGGTGGGCGGACACCCCGTACGGCCCGGCCTACGTCCTGCTGACCCGGGCCCTGCCTCCGGGGGAGCGCCACGAGCACTACCGGCCGCTCTGAACCGCCCGCGGCCGACGGCCCCTCACGGCGCCCCGGCGGCGGCCCGCGTCCCGGCGGCCCGCGTCCCGGCGTCCCGCGTCCCGGCGTCCCGCGTTCCGGCCGCCCGCGCCTCGGCGGCCCGCTCGGCGGCGACCTGCCGTTCGATCGCGGCGGCCACCGCCGAACCGGGCGGCAGCAGGTGGGCGACCAGGGTGGGCGCCCCGTCGGCGGCGTGCATCTTGACGTAGTCGAGGGTCAGCCGGCCGTACCGGGGGTGGACGAAGGTCCGGCTGCGCGGGGTGTAGCCGGCCAGGTCGTGCCGCTCCCACAGCGCGCGGAACTCGTCGCTGGCCTCCCGCAGCCGGGCGACCAGCGCGGCGTACTCGGGCCGCAGCAGCCGGTCGCCCGCCTGGGAGCGGAACAGGGCGACGGTGTGGGCCGCCTCCTGCTCCCAGTCCTCGTGCAGGGCCCGCAGCCCGGGGGACGTGAACATCAGCCACAGCACGTTGCGGTCGGCGGGCGGCACCTGCTCGAAGCCGCCGAACAGCGCCTGCTGGCCCCGGTTCCAGCCCAGCACGTCGAAGCGCGGGCCGGTCATGAACGCCGGGTTCGGGTCCAACTGCTCCAGCAGCAGGCGGTAGTTGGCGGGCAGCGGACCGGCCGGCGCCCCCGGGCCGGGCGCCCCCTCGTCCAGGGCCCCCGGGACCGGCGTCTCCTCGTCCAGGGCCCCCGGCGGCGCCTCGTCGGCGAGCCGGAAGAGGTGGGCGCGCTCCACCCGGTCCAGCCCCAGCGCGCCCGACAGCCCGGCCAGGACCTGCCGGGAGACCCGGATCCGGCGGCCCTGCTCCAGCCAGGTGTACCAGGAGGCGCTGACCCCGGCCAGGGCCGCCAGCTCCTCCCGGCGCAGCCCCGGCGTCCGCCGCCGACCGGTGTTCGGCAGCCCCGCGGCCTCCGGCGTGCGCCGCTCCCGCCGGCTGCGCAGGAACGCCGCCAACTCCTGCTGGCGCTGCGGCGATCCGCTCATCGGAACTCCCCGTCGGTCGGTGCCTGGTGGTCCGGAACCCAGGATAAGTGCCCATCTTTTCGCCACCGCCCGGCCGAACGAGATTGGGGTCAGGCGCAGTTGGAGCGCCGATCGGTGAAGGACCCTGGGAGGGCGCATGTCCGGCAAGGAACTGGTGGATCGTCATGTCGTGGTGGTGGGAGGCAGCTCCGGCATCGGCCGGGCGGTGGCGGCCGGGGCCCGCGCGGCCGGCGCGCGGGTGACCGTGGCGTCCCGCTCGGAGCGCAGGCTCGCCGCGGTCGCCGCCGAACTCGGCGTCGCCACCCACCCGGTGGACGTGACGGACGAGGAGAGCGTGCGTGCGCTGTTCGCCGCGGCCGGGGAGCTGGACCACCTGGTGGTGTGCCCGGGGGAGATGGCCAACGGCTCCGTCCGGGAGGTCGGCGCGGACGCGGTCCGGGCCTGCCTGGACACCAAGATCGTCGGCCAGCTGCTGGCGGTGCGGCACGCGCACCCGGGGCTCGCCGCGGACGGCTCGATCGTGCTGCTGGCCGGTGCGGGCGGCTACAAGCCGTTCGCCGGGATGAGCGTCACCGCGGCCGCCAACGTCGGCATCGGCGCGATGGGCCGCTCGCTGGCCCTGGAACTGGCCCCGGTCCGGGTCAACGTCCTGGTGGCCGGCCTGGTCGACACCCCGCTGTGGGACTTCCTCCCGGCGGAGGACCGGGCCGCGTTCTTCACCGCGACGGCCGCCGACACGCCGGTGGGCCGGATCGGGCAGCCGGAGGACATCGCCGCGTCCGTGCTGCACCTGCTGGAGAACAGCTTCGTCAACGGCGCCCTGCTGCACGTCGACGGCGGCGCGCTGCTCTGACCGGCGGCGCCGCCCCGGCCCTCGGTGCTCGGGGCTCAGCCCGTCGCGAGCAGTCCGCGCAGCTCGGCGACGATCTTGTGGTCGGCGGAGCCCAGTTCGGTCAGCGCGGAACTCCAGACGGCGCGGGCCTCGGCGGCGCGGCCGAGGTCGAGCAGGATCAGCCCGTGGGTGTGCTGGATCTTGGCGGTGTCGAGGTTGTCCCGCCGGGTCGTGGCGCGTCCGAGCAGGTCGCGGA
>NZ_JBHUWH010000204.1:0-13086 GCF_042670125.1 Kitasatospora sp. NPDC057198
GGTAGTTGTTTATACGAGCCCGCGGGGTGGGCGCCCCGTCGCGGCCGCCCCCTCCCGGGTGCGGAGCCCGCGTCCCACCGCTCAGCGGTAGTTCACGAACTGGATCGCGAAGTCCAGGTCCTTGCCCTTGAGCAGCGCCTGGACGGCCTGCAGGTCGTCCCGCGACTTCGAGCTGACCCGCAGCTCGTCGCCCTGGACCTGCGCCTTGACGCCCTTCGGGCCCTCGTCGCGGATGATCTTCGCGACCTTCTTGGCATCGTCGGTCGTGATGCCTTCCTTGATGTCGGCGAAGATCTTGTACTCCTTGCCGGACAGCTGCGGCTCCGCCGCGTCCAGCGCCTTCAGCGACAGCCCGCGCTTGACGAACTTGGTCTGCAGCACGTCCAGGATCGCCCGGACCCGCTCCTCGCCGTTGGCCTTCATCTCGATCTTCTCGCCGGACCGCTTGATCTCGGCGCCCACGTTCTTGAAGTCGAACCGGGTGGCGATCTCGCGGGAGGTCTGGTTGATCGCGTTGTCGACCTCCTGCCACTCGACCTTCGAGACGATGTCGAAACTGGAGTCGGCCATGGGTGTTGGTCTCCTTGCACTACAGGCTGCACGGTCGCGCCACCCGCCACCGGCGGGCGACGCCCCAGCCTATCCAGCGCTCCGGGCCCCCGCCCGCAACGGCCGCGCGCCGACCTTGATCACGACGTGACGTAACCGGGTGGCGAACCACCCCCCACCATCGGGTATCGTTTACGACGTCGAACGGGGCAGCGCTCCGCGAGACACCATCCCTGGCTGGTTGCCCGAGCGGCCAAAGGGAGCAGACTGTAAATCTGTCGCGCAAGCTACGCAGGTTCGAATCCTGCACCAGCCACCGGATAGTCACGTAGGCCCTGATCAGCAGAAATGCTGGTCAGGGCCTACGTGTGTAAGTTGATCACGGCGCTTTTGTGGGGCTGCCGTTTTACGGCCTTTGTCTCACTTGCATACACCTGGTCTCACTGCTGACCAGCGCGTACGGACCAGTCACGGACCAGGATCCGGAGGCGCGGCTGGCCGGGGGAGGGCGCTGGACCGCCGGGCGAGCCCTTGCGAGATGAGCGCGTTCGAGTAGCTCTCGGTGCCGTGCAAGCACTTCGCGTAGACCCGCAGGAGCACCACCACGCTGTGGCCCGCGCGCCGGGCGACCTCGGTCGGATCTACGCCGGAGTTCAGCGCGAGCGAAACCCCGGCGTGACGAAGGTCATAAGGCCGCTTGCCGAGCGGCGTCTCGCAGTCGGCGGGGGAGAGCACCTCCGCCCTGGCGCGCTTCCACACCACCCCGTAGCCGCTCTCCTGAACCATGCCGTCACGGGAGGTCCGGAACAGTCGGCCATCGGCGGCGGTGCCGTACGTCTCGATGTGCGTTCGGAGGATCGCCACCAGCTCCGGCGGTATCGGTACGGGCCTGGTCGCCTTGGCAGCCCGGTGCTTCAGGCCGCGTTTGTCGTGCGGTTCGCCGTCGTCCGTCCAGGACAATCCGACCCGAAGTTGGGTTTCATCCCGCTTGGGCCGGGCGCATCCATGGGACGTGGCCTGCTCCGCGTTTATTGCGACATTCGGACCAACTGCTTCCGTAGGCGGAGAACTGGCGCTGGCCACCTACCATCACACTTCACGAACAAGGTGGCATTGAGAAGGTGGGCACCAGGAGGCGATCCTTCTCGCTACTCAGACGCGTACGTTCCATCTCTGCAGGCGGCTCCTTAAGCGTTCGTCGTCAAGGATGCTTCGCGCCCAGGGAAGCCCCAACTGTTTGGTTTGGAACGGGCCTGGCGTGAACACCGTGTCAATGTTGTCAGACCGTTACTGGGCAACTCCACCCGCCAGCACCGCTGCGGCGAGGGCTTTGCCCGCGACGACTTTCACATCGAGTTCGACCGCAAGGAGATCGCCTGCCTACAGGGCCAGGTCAGCGCCGGAGGGCACGGCCCCTATCCGACCTCCTTGCCGACCGCAGCCCTACTGATCGTGGCCCGCTTCACCAGGAGCCAGCGCTAGCCCTGCCCGGGCCGGGCAGGGCCAAGCGCACCAGCTCCCGCGACGCCCAGCGCACCATCGGCTTTCCTCCGCGCGAACTGCAATTGCGCAACCGCGCCGACCAGCAAGAGCTGGCCTGGCACAAGCGATATGCGGTCCGATCCGGCATCGAGGGCACCGTCTGCGAGTTCGCCCACGGTCATGGCATGCGCCACTGCCGCTACCGCGGGCCGGCCAAGGCCCATCTACAACACATACTCACCGCCATCGCCGTCGACATCGAGCGCCTCAGCAAGCGGGCCCCTGACGAAAGCGCGCCCGCACGAACGCCGACAGCCTTCCAGGAGCACCTCGACCAGCGGGGCATCCCGCGCCTACGTTCTTGGCAAGCCGTCAGCTGACGCGGCAACGACCAAGATCCCCGACAGAGTCAAGCTCAGAGGATGTGGTTGATCTTCGTGAGATACTGATCGGTGAAGGTTCCCCACCACTTGCGGAGTTCCTTGTACTGATCGACAGGAGTTTCGTGCATGGATTCGGCCTTCGCATAGGCGACCAGGAGAAGGGTGATGGCCTGAACGGCTCGACGTGCTGTCGCCGGCGCCTCGGAGAGGCTTTCGCTTTCCTTCGACAGCGCCTTAAGGGGCTCATAGAGTTCCTGGTAGAACACGTGGCGTTCGTTTAGCCGGATGATTGTCTGACCTTCTAGGTGGGTGAGCTGGAAGAGGTCATCTCCAGGGACGTCTACCGTTTCGATGACGAAAGGGAGCTCTTTGATCTCCTGTACGTAGGCATCCTTCTCCTCCTTGCTCTTGTCTCGCCCGGCATCCTTTGCGAGATTTTCATATTCCTTCGCTACCTGTGCTTTTGTGAGGCTCGTTCTGGCTCGGCCCTTGGGCATGGTGCGGTCTGCGGCCTTGATGGCATGGGCCAGTGAGTTGTGCTCTCCGGAGTTTTTCGCGGCATCTCGATCGGCCTGTCCCCAGATTCGGTCGATCTCCTCGCGAACCCCAGGGATAATATTATTTGCGATATTCTTGAGTGTGCGGCGGAGCCCGTCGGAAGGGACCGCTCCGCGCTTGACATTGCGGACGCCCATCATGCGGTCGAGCTCGGGGGCGAAGTGGACCTCGAAGCCGATGTACCGGTCCTTGGTCTTTACTCCCCCCGGAAAGAGCTTGGCGACGAGGTTATAGTTGATTTCGCGGTCCAGGCGCATGAAGCTGATGGCGCCTTCGTTCTCCGGGATTCTCAACTTGGTCGCGAGGGCGTCGCCGCCAGCACCCTTGACACGTACGACCTCCGGCGGTGCCAAGGTGATGACAACACGTACTTCGTGAGTAGTTCCTTCTACCTTGACGGCCTTGTCGTGGAAGACCTGGCCTCGAAGGTCACCGGCTTCCTTGCCGATGGCCTTCAAGTGGTCGGTGAGGACCTGCTCGGCCCAAGTGCCCTTTTGGCGGAAGGTTGGGTCGTGTGGCTTGAGGGATACGCCGTCGACCTTGATGCGGATTCCGCCGCCGAGGAATGCGCGGAAGATGCGGGCCAGCTCTTTCTTCAGTTCGACGATGATGTGGTCCGGGGTGCTCCGGCCCTCATTGTCCGTAACCCTGTCGATCTTCGACCACACCACCATTGTGCCCGAGCCAGTGGGGAAATGCGGTTCCAGGTCGGCAGGCAGAGACTCATTGTCGGGAGGGGCGATACCAGCGGTACCGCCGTTCTCTTCGGCCTCGAGGGCCTCGTTGAGGTCGAAGACGACATGGCGAATCTCGTTGCTGCCCGTGACACGGGACCATGCGTCGATGCGAGTGCCGACGCTGAGGCCTGCGAGCTTGGCACCGACACCGAACTTGCCGATGGTCTTCTCGGACATGTAGCGCCTGGAGAAACCCAGCTGCAGGTAGTGGTGGAGTGTGTCGTCGTCCATGCCCGAGCCGTCGTCGACAAAGGCGATACGACTGAGAACCTTTTTGCGGTTCCGGAGTTCGGTCTTCGTGAGGATCTCGATGTTATTCGCAGCCGATTCGAGGCTGTTATCGATGACCTCGCCAACGGCGGAGGGGAAGTTGTGGCCAGACTCGCGAAGGCTGAGCAACGCTCGGCCGGAGAGGACGACTGGGATGACTCCTGAGTCGGTACTGGTCAATGGACGCTCCTGGTCTGAGGGGAGTGGGGACGGGAAAGCGCCTGGTCGAGGGCGCATTCGAGAGCCGACGCCTGGCAGAACGGGCAGAGGGGGGCGGCGTCAGCGGGGCTGGCGGGATGGGTGCGGCTGGCTGCGAAGAGGGTGACCGGCGGAGGGGTGCCAGCGGCACCAATAGGCTTCGGTCGCGTATGCCTGGTTGGGGTTGCGGGTCGGTGCGACGATGAAATGGGTCGCCACCCCTTGCAGGAAGCGGTGGCAAAGGCGTCGGTGCAGGTAGGTGTCTGACCTGCCCACATACAGCGGACGACACTCCGAGTGAACCGGATGGCCGTGGTGGGGGCGGTCTGGTCTGCGGAGGCTACGAGGACAGGGGCGCTGTTGGAGATGCTCACGCGGTGCCCTTCAACAAGGTCCGGGTCTGCTGGCGAAGAGCGCGGCGGGCCCGTTCGACGGTGGCAATCGAGACGCCCCTGCGGCGGGCGGATGCGGGCACGGTCTCCTGGTCGAGCATGTCCTGCAGGCACCCGGGCCCGTACGGGCCAAGGGTGAGGGCGAAGGCGTGCAGTTCCCGGAGGGTCTCGGCGATCAGAAACCGTGCCTCGGGGGTATCGTGGGTCACCAACTCAGCGCTGACCGACCCATCCACCCCCACTGTCGTTACCCGGCGTCGAGCGGGGTCGGGCAGCGGCCGGGCAGCCACGTTCCGGCGGGCGTTGCGCTTGGCACGGATGGTCGTTCCGCGCGCGTCGCGCATCACGTTTCGGGTCAGATGGTCCGCGTCGTCGGCCGCCCGGTCCTGGCTCAGGGCCAGATTCAGAGCGGTGTCGATGATGTCGAGGAACTCGCCATCCCACGGCCGAGACTTGGCCTTGTTCTGCAGACGGATCAAGACTTCAGAACGCACGCTGTCGTACTGGAGCATCGAGTGCCCCTCTCCTGGTGCCTGGCTGCTGTAGGCCAGACCCATACCGCTGTTACCCGCTCGCTCTTTGGTCGTCGTCGCCGTACGGTCGACTCCGGCATGAGCAGGCTTGTTCAAGTGTAAAGACAGGCACCGGTAACCTCCGGTGGCGTCCTCCACTGCCTAAGGGACCGCCAACTCGCGAAACCCCTCACGAGGTTGAGTTGGTGCTCCAGACAGGCGGCGGCTCTGGAAGCCAGAAGCTGCGCTCACGCAACGGATAGGCAGACGACCGGGGGCAGTGGGCATGCGGTGCGACAGGCTGTAGACCTGTCGCGCAAGCTACACAGGTTCGAACCCTGCATCAGCCGCTGGATAGCCAACGTAGGCCCTGATCAGTGGAAACGCTGCTCAGGGCCTACGCATGTAAATTGGACAAGCAGTTCCAGGGCAGCGGGTGCCTGCCGGGCAGAACGGGAGCCGTTCGACCCGGCAGAGCGTCATGCGGAGTGCCAAGCCTTCCGCATATGGTCCCGGACGTCCGCAGGGGCGGCGGACCTCTCGAAGTGACCCGCGGTCGTGCGGAACACACAGTCGATGCCGTAGCGGTGCAGTAGTGCGATGTCGTGGTCGATGGGACGGCTGGGGAAGAGCCCGGACAGCCGGTCGGTCGGCTGCGGGCTGTGCGGGGCGTAGTCGAGCAACTGCCCTAGGGCTTCACGGACGAAGCGGTGGGTGAAGCCGCGCTTCGCTTCGACGATCTCCGTGCCTTCCGGCCCCGTCAGGTGGAGGTCGGTGATACCAGCGGGAGTCCGCAACCGCTGGACGTCCAGCCCGGGAGTGTGGAGGCTGGAGACGTACTCGGTGACGAGGAGCGCCTCGGCGCGGTTGACGAGGACGGGCCCGGCATTGCGTTCGTACGTCGTCACGGGGGTGTGGAGGCATTCCACTGCGATGACGCGGGTCTCCGCAGGATCGATCAGGGCCCCCTCGGCGAGCGCTGTGGCCACTGCGGATTCCATGCCCGACAGCTGCCGCCGCTGAGAAGGGGTTTCGATGCCCAGCCCTTGCAGGATCTCCTCGGCCTTGGCACCCTCCAGGAGACGCAGTCCCATGAAGTTGTCGTTGGCGTTGAAGCTCGGGAGGGCCCAGATCTCCTCGTACGGGATCTCGGTCGGCTGGAAGGCGGCCAGGCTGTAGACGTTGCGCCAGCTGCCATTGTCGGGATCCTGGGACCACATGGTGTCGGCGAACGCGGCGTTTCGGAGCGTCACCCCGACTTCGCCGATGCCCCGCACCAGCTTGCCGCCGGTGAAGAGGACCACGTCTCCTGGGCGGAGCCGGTCCATATTCCGGTCCTGCACCTTCGTTGCGCCCCAGAACCGGGCCCGTCCGGTCGGGTGCACAGCCATCAGGCTGTCGAGCTGTCCCGCAGTCAGGGAGCTCACGTGCGGAGACTCCGCGAAGGGGACCTCCTGGTCCAGGGTGATGCGCCAGTGGCGGCGGGCAGCCGGGGTGCCGTACGAAGGCTGGATGGCGACGACGGTCATTCTCGAGGTTCCCCCAGGGGTCGATGCTGACGGGCGTAGTACCCGTTCGGTCGGCGGATCTGCGGTGCGGGACCAGTTAACGAAGAACCGCGGGCGTCTGTTCCTGGAGCGGTCGGAGCGTGCTGCTCCGGGCTCGTCAGCCGGGGTGGTTCTGGCGGGGGAGGGCCAGGGTGACGGTGTCGGCGAACTCGCGGACGGCGCTGGTGCGGGAGACGATCCGGCCGCAGTGGACGACCAGGCGGGATTGGCCGCCGGAGAGCGCGCCGGTCAGGCTGTCGCCGCGGATGGCGAGGAGCTCGGCGGGGAAGCCGGCGTCGACCCGGACGGGGGCCAGGCCGAGGGCGGTGCGGGCCTGGGCGGAGACGGCGTCGTAGGCGGCCTCGGGGGAGAGCGCCCCGCTCGCGGCGAGCAGACGGGCGGCGTCCAGCGGGTCGGCCCGGCCGACCGGGTTGGAGGCGTCCCGGAGGGCGCCGGTGCCGGCCGTGAGGGAGACCCGGGCGTGCGCCAACTCCCGTACCAGGGACGGGCGCAGGCCGATCGGCCGGTCTTCGAGGCCGGTGCAGCCGCCGTTCTGCGGCAGGCAGACCACCCGGATGCCCGCGCCGGCCAGGACGCCGGCGCCGCCGGGCGGCAGCGCGCTGCACGGCCCGACCGCGACCCGGGGCCGGTGCGGGGCCAGCGCGGCGGCCACCCGGGAGAGCTGGGCCCGGTCGGCGGCGTTGGTGTGCAGGTCGACCGGGCAGTCGGCCTCGGCCGCGGCCTCCAGCAGGACGTGCACGTAGCCGACCGGGTCCGGGTCGAGGTCGGGGCAGCCGCCCGCCGCGTCCGCGCCGAGCTTGAGCGCGTCCCGCAGCAGGGCCCGCCCGTCCGCCCCGGCGCGGCCGGTGAGCAGCCGGGGCATCGCGACGGCCTGCAGTTCGGCCAGGCCGCGCAGCGCCTGGCGGGCGGTGAGGACGGCCTCCAGCCGGGACAGCCCGTGCACGTCGCCGATCCGGACGTGGGTGCGCTGGGCGGTGGCCCCGTAGCCGAGCGAGGTGAGCGCGGACTCGGTGGCCCGGCGCACCAGTTCGGCCGCGCCGTCCTCGGCGGGCTCGGGCAGCGCGGCGGAGAAGGCGCTGTCGTAGTGCCCGTGCGGTTCGGCGGGGGCGGGCAGCAGCAGGTAGCCGGACAGGTCGATCCGGGCGCCGGTGGTCACCGTCGGCTGTCCGGGCATCGCGGGCAGCGGGCCGAGGCTGCCGACGGTGCCGACCGCCTGGATCCGGTCCCCGCTGATCCGGACGTCCACCACCCGTCCGTCCAGCAGCCGGGCCCCGGTGAGCAGCAGCACCGGCCCGTGCCCGAGCGGGTTGGCGGGCGGCGGCCGGTCGCCCTCGCTGCGTTCGCTCATCGGTCCGCTCCTCCAGTCCCGTCGACCGCCCGGCGGCCCTGGGCCGGTGCGGGGCGGCCGGCCCGCGGCGCACCCGTGGAGTGGTCACCCGGGGATCGCTCGGGAGATCTTGTGGGACCTCGGGAGACCTCGGGGGATCACTGACGGTCGAGCCTAGGCCGACCTCGGGCGCGACGGTCGGATGCGGGGCGCCCTGACGTGTCGGGACGTGTCGGGTGCGTTCCGGTTGCGGCGGGGGTCGAACGGGTGTCGGGTGACGGTGCGTCAGTGCGGGGCCGCCGACCTGCGGTGATCCGCCGCGGATACGGATTTCACCTCTGGCCCGGAACCGTGTAATCTCTTCCTCGTTCGCCCCTATAGCTCAGTCGGTAGAGCGTCTCCATGGTAAGGAGAAGGTCTGCGGTTCGATTCCGCATGGGGGCTCTGGTGAAAGGCTCCTCGCTCCGGTGAGGTTCCGATCATCAAAGCGGTGTAGCTCAGTTGGTAGAGCAAGCGGCTCATAATCGCTGTGTCACCGGTTCAAGTCCGGTCACCGCTACCCCGCGTAGTCGATCGGGGGGATTACTCCCGATCGGCTACTCTTGTCTGTGTTCTTATTCATTGTCCAAGGAAGGCACTCCCGTGGCTGCCACCGACGTCCGCCCGAAGATCACGCTGGCCTGCGTGGAGTGCAAGGAGCGGAACTACATCACCAAGAAGAACCGGCGCAACGACCCGGACCGTCTTGAGATGAAGAAGCACTGCCCGCGTTGCAACTCTCACACGGCGCACCGCGAAACCCGCTGACTTTGCCTCGTACTCCAGGCCGCACCCCGTTCGGGGCGCGGCCTGGAGTCGTGTCTGCATGACGGACCGGACGCACCACCAGAGGAGTTGCCCCATGCCACTCGACCCCTCGTTCATCGGGCGGACCTACCCGCCCACCGAGCCGTACGAGGTGGGCCGGGAGAAGATCCGCGAGTTCGCCGCCGCGATCGGCGACGCGAACCCGGCGTACACCGACGTCGAGGCCGCCAAGTCGCTGGGCCACCCGGACGTCATCGCTCCGCCGACCTTCCCCTTCATGCTGAGCTTCCAGGCCGCCGCGCAGGTGGTCAACGACCCCGAGCTGGGCCTGGACTACAGCCGGGTGGTGCACGGCGACCAGAAGTTCGCCTACACCCGCCCGGCGCGGGCCGGCGACCGGCTCTCCGTCACCGTCTCGATCGACGCGATCAAGTCGCTGGCGGGCAACGACGTGCTGACCGTCCGCGGCGAGGTCGAGGACGCCGGCGGCGAGCACGTGGTGACGTCGATCATGACGCTGGTGGCGCGCGCCGCCGACGAAGCCGGGGAGGAGTGACCGTGGCGGTCCGCTTTGACGAGGTCCAGGTCGGCACCGAGCTGCCGGCGCAGTCCTTCCCGGTGACCCGGGCGACGCTGGTGCAGTACGCCGGCGCCTCGGGGGACTTCAACCCGATCCACTGGAACGAGAAGTTCGCCCTGGAGGTCGGCCTCCCGGACGTGATCGCGCACGGCATGTTCACCATGGCCGAGGCCGCCCGGGTGGTGACCGACTGGGTCGGCGACCCGTCCGCGGTGGTCGAGTACGGCGTCCGGTTCACCAAGCCGGTGGTCGTTCCCAACGACGGGGTCGGCGCGACGATCGAGGTCACCGCGAAGGTGGCGGCGCTGCTGGAGGACGGCAAGGTCCGGGTGGACCTGGTCGCGAGCAGCGCGGGGCAGAAGGTCCTGGGCATGGCGCGGGCCGTCGTCCGGCTGGCCTGAGCCCGTCCGAGCCGGTGCGGGCCCCGGGGGCGGGGCCGGCACCGGGAGGGCTTGCGAAGTTATTGGCCAATCACTAATCTTCGGGTGTGGCCAGGAACAGCATGCGGATGTCCGCCGAGGAGCGGCGCGAGAGCGTCGTCCGGGCGGCCATGGTGGAGTTCGCCCGGGGCGGGTACCGGGGCACCTCCACCGAGGCGATCGCCCGCCGGGTGGGCGTCTCGCAGCCGTACCTGTTCCGGCTGTTCCCCAACAAGCAGGCGATCTTCGAGGCGGCGGCCGAGCACTGCATCGAGGAGACCTGGCGGGTCTTCGACCGCGCGTCGGAGGGCCTGACGGGGGAGGCCGCGTGCGAGGCGATGGGCGAGGCGTACCTCGGCCTGATCGCCGACCGCGAGCAGGTCATGATGCAGATGCAGATCTACGTTTCGGTGTTCGCGGCGGAGTCGGTCGGGGACAACGAGATCGGCGAGATCGCCCGAGCCGGCTGGCTCCGGCTGTTCGAGCGGATCCGCGACCGGCTCGGCGACCGGGTCTCGGCCACCGAGTTCATGGCGCACGGCATGCTGATCAACACCCTGGTGGCCCTGGGGTACCCGACCGGGCACGAGCTCTGGGAGGGCTTCGCGGAGCTCAACCAGCGGCGGGACGAGAAGGGCTGAGACGCTCCGCCGGCAGCGGCGGCGCGCCCTTTTTTCGGCCCGCGAAAGTTATTGATCAATCACAACCTAGGGGGAGAACAGAGATGAACAGGCAAGCCGTCTGGACCCTGGTGGTCGTCAGCACGGCCAGTTTCATGGCCGGCCTCGACAACCTGGTGGTCACCACCGCACTGCCCGCGATCCGCGCCGACCTGGGCGGCGCCCTCGCCGACCTGGAGTGGACGGTCAGCGCGTACACCCTGACCTTCGCCGTCCTGTTGATGTTCGGCGCGGCCCTCGGCGACCGCTTCGGCCGCCGCCGGCTGTTCCTCGGCGGCCTCACCGTCTTCACCCTCGGCTCCGCGGCCGCCGCGCTCGCCCCGAGCATGGGCACGCTGATCGCCGCCCGCGCCGTCCAGGGCGCCGGCGCGGCGGTCATGATGCCGCTCACCCTCACCCTGCTCACCGTCGCGGTGCCCGCCGCCAGGCGCGGCATGGCCTTCGGCATCTGGTCCGGCGTCAGCGGGCTGGCCGTCGCCACCGGGCCGCTGATCGGCGGCAGCCTCACCGAGCACTTCTCCTGGCAGTGGATCTTCTGGGTGAACGTCCCGGTCGGCCTGCTCCTGCTGCCGCTCGCCCGCACCGTGCTCGGCGAGAGCCGCGGCGAGAACCCCCGCCTCGACCTCCCCGGCACCGCGCTGGTCAGCGCCGGCCTGTTCGGCGTTGTCCTCGGCCTGGTCCGCGGCAACCCCGACGGCTGGACCGACCCGCTGGTGCTCACCGCGCTGATCGGCGGCACCCTGCTGCTTGCCGCCTTCGTCGGCTACGAGATCCGCTACGCGAAGCGGCCGATGCTGCCGATGCGGCTGTTCCGCAACCGGACGTTCAGCGCCGTCAACGCCGCCAGCCTGCTGATGTTCCTCGGCATGTTCGGCTCGATCTTCCTGATCAGCCAGTACTTCCAGGGCGTCAACGGCTACACCGCCGAACAGGCCGGCGTCCGGATGCTCCCGTGGACCGCCATGCCGCTGCTGGTCTCCCCGCTCGCCGGCATCTTCACCGACCGGATCGGCGGCCGTCCCATCGTGGTCGCCGGCCTCGTCCTGCAGGCCCTCGGCCTGGTCGGGATGGCCCTGCTCGCCGAGAACTCCGCCGGGTACGGGGCGCAGGTCCCGGTCCTGATGGTCTGCGGCACCGGGATGGCCCTGTACTTCGCGCCCACCGCCAACCTGGTGATGGCCAGCGTCCGGCCCACCGAACAGGGCATCGCCTCCGGTGCGAACAACGCCATGCGCGAGGTCGGCGGCGCGCTCGGGGTGGCCGTGCTCTCCGCGGTCTTCTCCGCCCAGGGCGGCTACGACAGCGTCGACGCCTTCACCGACGGGCTGGTCCCCGCCGTCCTCGTCGGCGCCCTCGCGATCGGGGCCGGCGCGGTCGCCGTCGCCTTCGTCCCGCGGCGGCGCGGCACGCGCGACCGGGTGGCGGCCGCGGAGTCCGTCCCGGCCTGAGGGAGAGGCCCCGCCGGGGGCTCGGGAGAGCACCACCAGGGGCTCGGGGAACGGCGAGGCCCAGGCTGCTGACGGTGCACTGCCGTTGCGTGCGGGGGCTTCGGGTTCTGTTCAAGGCACGCAGCAGCACGGACCTCCGGTGGGCTCCGGCCGTCAGCAGCACGGACTCGCCGTTCCCCGAGCCCCTGAATATGCCTCCCGCCGTTCTCGGCCGGTGCATCTCGTGGTCCTCGCCGGGGCTTGGCTTACGCTGGGGCGGTGATCGAGGAGATGGACGCGCCGCTGGCCCCGTTGACGACGCTGCGGCTGGGCGGACCGGCGCGGCGGCTGGTGACGGCGCAGACGGACGCCGAGGTGGTGGCCGCGGTGCGGGCGGCGGACGCGGCGGGGGAGCCGCTGCTGGTGCTGGGCGGCGGGTCGAACCTGGTGATCGGCGATGCCGGCTTCCCGGGGACGGTGCTGCGGATCGCCACCGAGGGGTTCGAGCTGGACGGGACGCGGCTGGAGCTCGCGGCCGGCGAGGTGTGGTCGGACGCGGTGGCCCGCACCGTCGCCGCCGGACTCGCCGGGATCGAGTTCCTGGGCGGGATCCCCGGCTCGGCGGGCGCGACGCCGGTGCAGAACGTGGGGGCGTACGGCCAGGAGGTCGCGGAGACCGTCACCGAGGTGGTCGCGTACGACCGCCTGCTCGGTGAGACGGTCACGCTGGCCGCCGCGGACTGCGCCTTCTCCTACCGGCACAGCCGCTTCAAGGCGGACCCGGACCGGTACGTGGTGCTGCGGGTGCGGTTCCGGCTCGCGGACGAGGGCGGACTGTCCTCGCCGGTGCGGTACGCCGAGGTGGCCCGGACGATGGGCGTCGAGGCGGGGGAGCGGGTGAAGCTGGCGGACGCGCACGCCGAGGTGCTGCGGCTGCGCGCCGGCAAGGGGATGGTGCTGGACGCGGCGGACCACGACACCTGGTCGGCGGGCTCGTTCTTCACCAATCCGATCCTGACGGACGACCAGTTCGCCGCGTTCACCGCGAAGTTGGGCGGACTGCGGGCGCCGAGCTACCCGGCGGGGGAGGGCCGAACCAAGACCTCCGCGGCCTGGCTGATCGACAACGCGGGCTTCGGCAAGGGCCACGGCAGCGGTCCGGCGACGCTCTCCACCAAGCACACCCTGGCCCTGACC
>NZ_JBHUWH010000205.1:0-13082 GCF_042670125.1 Kitasatospora sp. NPDC057198
CGCTCTGACGGAGCGTCAGCCGACCGGGCGGACGGGGTGCTTGCTCAGGATCGACACCCGGTTGAACGCGTTGATGGCGATCGCCACCCAGATCACCGCCGAGATCTGCCGGTCGTCGAACACCTGCCTGGCCTGCGCGTACGCCGCTTCCTGGAGGGCCGCGTCGGACGGGTGGGTGGTCGCCTCGGCCAGCGCGAGGGCGGCGCGCTCGCGGGCGTCGAACACGGCGGCATCCCGCCAGGCGGCCAGCACGCCGAGCCGCTGCGTGCCCTCGCCCTCCTTGAGCGCGGCCCTGGTGTGCACGTCCAGGCAGTAGGCGCAGCCGTTGAGCTGCGAGACCCGCAGGTTGACCAGTTCGACCAGCCTCCGGTCGAGCCCGGCGTCGGCGGCCGCCTGCCGGACGGCCTCGGCGGTGCCCAGCATGGCGCGGAACGCCTGCGGGGTCTGCTTGTCGACGTAGACCCGCCCCGTCGGGGCCGCCGTCTCGGTCACCTCGGACACCTGGACTCTCCTCCGCTGCGCACTGGTGTTTGTCGGACGCTGCGTTCCATGATAGTTGAAGATGAAACGATCTACTGGACGCGTGCGCCGGTCCGCGGCGGCACGGGAGGGAGCACCCCGTTGAACACCCCGCTGAGCACCACCGAGAACGGCCCGGCCGAGGTCCTGCCCCCGCGCGACGTCCCGCTCGGCGGCCCGCGCGCCATGACCGTCCGGCGCACCCTCCCGCAGCGCGGGCGCACCCTGATCGGCGCCTGGTGCTTCGTCGACCACTACGGCCCCGACGACGTCGCCGGCACCGGCGGCATGGACGTCGCCCCGCACCCGCACATCGGCCTGCAGACCGTCAGCTGGCTGTTCAGCGGCGAGATCGAGCACCGCGACAGCCTCGGCGTGCACGCCTTCGTCCGCCCCGGCGAGCTCAACCTGATGACGGCCGGCCGGGGCATCGCGCACTCCGAGACCTCCACCGCCGCCACCACCGTCCTGCACGGCGTCCAGCTCTGGGTCGCCCTCCCCGACGCCCACCGGCACACCGCCCGCGACTTCCACCACCACGTCCCCGCCCCCGTCCCGCTGCCCGGCGGCGGCGAGGCCCGGGTCTTCCTCGGCACCCTGGCCGGCGACACCTCCCCCGTCCCCACCTTCACCCCCCTGCTCGGCGCCGAACTCACCCTCCCCGCCGGGGCCACCACCACCCTGGACGTCGACCCCGCCTTCGAACACGGCCTCCTCGTCGACCGGGGCGACGTCCTCTTCGCCGGCACCCCGCTGCACCCCGCCGACCTCGGCCACCTCCCGCCCGGCCGCACCGCCCTCACCCTCACCAACACCTCCGCCGCCCCGGCCCGCCTGGTCCTGCTCGGCGGGCCGCCCTTCGGCGAGGAGATCGTCATGTGGTGGAACTTCATCGGCCGCACCGGCGAGGAGATCGTGCAAGCACGGCTGGCTTGGGAGCAGGGGGACCGGTTCGGCGAAGTACAGGGCTACCCGGGCGAGCGGCTGCCCGCGCCGGAGCTGCCGAACGTCGCCCTCAAGGCGCGCGGGAACCGCGGCTGAGCTGCGGAAACCCATGGTCGGGGCGGTCGCGTTCACCAGAGCGGGACGGCCGCTCCACGATCGCCTCCGACAGGGGCTCCCGCACTGACGAACGTCGCCGGCAAGGGCTTCAAGGGCAGTCTCGGCCGGCCTGCCGCTTCCCGTCCACAGGCGTGTTCTGCAGGGTTCGGGTGGATGAATGCCGACCTTTTGCTGACTTTACTGACCACCCGTCGTCTTCCTACGGAGCAGGATCACTCCAGGTGGCAGACGTACGGGAAGACCGGCTCGACGGGCGTACGGGCGATCGAGCCTGCGGCGAAGACACCCGGACTTCGCCCTGGATCGACCTGGTGGCGGCCCGTGCGCACGCCGGCAGGGGTGCGGTGTACCGCGGGTGGGCGGCAGGCATCCTCACCCTGGCCTCCGCCACCTCCTTCGTCCTCATCGGCAGCGGCCGCCCGAACCGGGCCGCCCAGCAGGTCGGCGCGGACCGGGAGGGCCCGGACCCGGGGAGGAACGGGCACGGACGTCCTACGGGCGGTGCGGGTCCACCGGGTGTCCCAGTACTTCGGACATCGCCCGGGTCGAGCTCAGCAGTTCCGCCGAGAGGCGGGCCGTGTCGTGCTCCGTGAGGCCGCGCGCGGGCATCACCAGGGTGACGACGAGGGGGAAGGACTCGCCCGCGGTGAACACGGGGGCGGCCAGGGAGGTGACGCCGGGGATGACGCCCCCGACGGTGGTGGCCACTCCCGTGCGCAGCACCTCCTCCCTGATCCGGTCGACGCGGTCCCGGACGGCCTCGTCCAGTGCTTCCGCCTCCAGCTGGCCGCGCAGCACCGAGCCGGTCAGCTGCTCGGGCAGGTGCGCGAGGAACACCCCGCCCATCGCCGAGTTCAGCAGCGGCATGGTGGCACCGACCCGGACCGTGATCGGCAGCGCGTGGGCGCCGTACTCCCAGCGCACGACCACGGGGCCGTGGTCGCCCCACACCGCCAGGTTGACGGCGTGCGAGGTACGGTCCCGCAGCCCCGGCAGGTGTTCGCTGACCAGCGCCACCTCGTCCATCCTGCGCAGCGACTCGACGCCCAGGCGCCGCATGGCCGGCCCCAGGTCGTAGTGGCCGGAGCTGGGCGACTGGGCGACGAGGCCGACCCGGGTGAGGCTGACCAGGTAGCGGTGGGCCTTGCTGGGCTGCATGCCGGCGGCCGCGGCCGTCTGGGTCAGGCTCATCGGGCCCCGGCCCTCCTCCAGGGCCCGCAGGACGGTCATCGCCAGTTCGACGGACTGGATGCCCTGTCGCGCCGGGGATTCGTCGCCGGCGCCGGAGTCGGGGGGAGGCTGAGTACTCACAGCGGGATCATAGTGAACGGCCCGTCAGCGTCCCCCGTGCGGCGGCGGGTACCGGACGTCAGCTCGTCGCCCCGGGCCCGTCCGCACCGCCCCCCGCCGCGACCAGGAGTTCGCCGGCGAGGCCGTCCACGGTGTCGGGGACGGCCGCGGTGCCGAAGACGTAGAAGTCGGGGCGGACCGCCACCGCCGCGCAGTCCAGTTCGGCGAACCAGCGGCGGTAGGTGCCGTGCACGTCGTGGACGACGGCCGCCTTCGGGTGCGCGGCGGCCCGCTCGCCGGGGGCGACGACCCGCACGCCCGCCCGGGCCAACTCGTCGAGCCGGCCGGAGCGTTCCAGGGCCTCCAGGGCTCCGGCATCGACCAGCAGGTGGAAGCCGCCGCCCACGACCTGGTCCAGGCGGTCGCGGCGGGTGCCGTCGTCCACCAGGCCCTGGACCGACAACTGCCCCCGGCCGGCGGTTCGTTCGCGGGAGAACAGGCCGTCGACCAGACCCGGCAGGCGCACGGCCTCGGGCGCCGCCGACCGCGCCCGGCGTTCCAGCAGCACCCGGTCGCGTTCCGCGGCGCGCTCCGGGTCCCGCAGGGTCTGGAGGCGGCCGAGTTCGATGCCCCGCTCGGTCACCGCGCGCACGTGCGGTTCGCGTTCCGCCTGGTAGGTGTCGAGGAGGTCCTCCGGTGCGGTCCCGCGCAGGACGAGGTCCAGCTTGAAGGCGAGGTTCTGCGCGTCGCGGAAGCCCGAGCACATGCCCTGGCCGAGGAAGGGGGGCATCTGGTGCGCCGCGTCACCGGCGAGCAGGACGCGCCCGCGTCGCCAGTCGTCCGCGATGAGGGAGCGGAAGGTGTACGTGGCGACCCGGATGAGGTCGGCGTCGTCGGGGGTGAGGTGGCGCGCCACCCGCTTCCAGACGCGCTGCGGGTCGCGTTCGGTCTCGAAGTCGTCCGCCGAGTCGAGCATGAAGCTGAACCGGTGGTGCGCGGGGCCCAGCGAGATGACCGAGGTCGGGCCCAGCGGGTCGCCGAGCTGCAGCGCGGGCGGCACCGGGGTCGGCCTGCGGAAGCGGAAGTCGCACACCATCCACGGCTCGGAGAAGCCGTAGTCGAAGAGCCCCACGCCGAGGGCCGACCGCACGAAGCTGTTGCCCCCGTCGCAGCCCACCACGTAGCGGGCGGTGACCGTCCGGCGCCCCTCGGCGCCGTCGACGGTGAGCACGACGCCCTCGGCGGTCTGCTCCAGTGCGACGACGGCACTGGAGTGCCGCACCTCCACGTGGGGCATCGACCGGCACGCGGCGTCCAGCGCCTCCTCGAGGTCCGGCTGGTACATCATGTTCCACTCCGGCCAGCCGCTGCGGCCGGCCTCGGCGAAGTGCTGCTCCAGCAGCAGGTCGCCCCGGCCGTTGCGCCACTCGTAGGTGGGCTGCACCCGCACCTTGGGCAGCAGGTCCCGCGCGATGCCGAGGCCCGCGAGGGTCCGCATCGTCTCGTCGTCGAAGCTGGCCGCCCGCGGCAGGTTGTACAGGCCCGCGTACCGCTCCAGGACCACGACCCGGTGGCCCGCCCTCCCCAGCAGGGCCGCGGTCACCATGCCCACCGGCCCGTACCCCACCACGACCACGTCCGCCGTGCTCCCGTCCGGGAACCGACCACCGGTAGCGCCGTTCGCACCCGTCATCGGGCACCTCCAAGTTCTCGAACCTTCCAGAGGGTTGACACGGACGGAACGTACGTTTCACCATCGATGAAGTCAATGCATATAAGTGAAATACGAGGAACCATGATGCGCACCATCGGCCTTGAGGAGCACTTCGTCACGCCGGAACTGGCGGACTACGGGGCCTCGTCGGCCTCGATCATCCAGCCGGAGAAGTGGCGGGAGGCGTCCCGGCGGCTGCTCGACATCACCGGGAAGCGCCTGGCCGAGATGGACGCGGCGGGGCTCGACGTGCAGGTGCTGTCCCTCAACTCCCCCGGCATCCAGGCCGAGGTGGACAACGCGACCGCGGTCGCCCGGGCGGCGGCGGTGAACGACCTGCTCGCCGGTGTCGTGGCGGACCACCCCGACCGGTTCGCCGGATTCGCCGCCCTGCCGCTGCAGGACCCGCAGGCGGCCGCGCGGGAACTGGAGCGCTCGGTGTCCGAGCTGGGCCTGCGCGGCGCCCTGGTGAACGCCCACACCCGGGGCCGGTACCTCGACCACCCCGAGCTGCGCGTGGTGTGGGAGCGCGCCGAGGCCCTCGGCGTGCCGCTCTACCTGCACCCCGCCAACGGCGTCGGCACCCCCCACGTCATCCAGGGCCACCCCGAGCTCGTGGGGCCGATGTGGAGCTGGGGGTCGGAGACCGCGACCCACTTCCTGCGCCTGGTGTTCGGCGGCGTCTTCGACGACTTCCCGGAGGCCAAGGTGCTGCTGGGGCACATGGGCGAGGGACTGCCCTACGTGCTGTGGCGGCTGGACTCGCGCTGGGCGTACCACAACCACCACGGGATCGAGCTCGCCCGCGGCAACCCCTCGGAGTACCTGCGGCACAACCTGTACGTCACGACCAGCGGCGTCTGCTCGACCCCGCCGCTGCTGTGCGCGCTGCTCGCCCTGGGCTCCGACCACGTCCTCTTCGGCACCGACCACCCCTTCGAGGAGATGGCGGAGGCCACCGCCTTCCTGGAGTCGGCCCCGATCGACGAGGAGGATCGGGCCAAGATCGCGCACCTGAACGCGGAGCGCCTGCTCGGCCTCTGACCCGCCCCCGCTCCCCCACCACCCACCAGCAAGGAGCCACCGGCATGACCATGGAGAACACCGCACGGCACTGGATCGACGGCGAGTGGGTCGACTCCGCCCGGACGTCCGAGAGCATCGACCCGGCCACCGGCGAGACGATCGGCCGGTACGCGGACAGCGGCGCCGAGGAGGGGCGGCGCGCCGTCGACGCGGCGGCCCGCGCCTTCACCGAGGGCACCTGGCGCCTGGACCCGATGCTGCGGGCCACCGCCCTGAGCCACCTCGCCGACGCGTACGACAAGCGCATGCCCGAGGTGGTCGACACCCTGTGCCGGGAGAACGGCAAGCTCCGGCACGAGGCCGGCTTCGAGGCGCACTTCATCCTCCGCGCCCTGCGCTTCGCGGCGGGCCTGGCCGTCCAGCCGCACGGCCGGGTCACCGACACCCACCCCGGCCGACAGGCCATGACGATCCGGCAGCCCGTGGGCGTCGCCGGGATCGTGGTGCCGTGGAACTCCCCCGCCTACCTCTGCATCCGCGCCCTGGCCCCGGCCCTGGCGGCCGGCTGCACCGCGGTGGTGAAGATGCCGGGGCAGGCGGCCCGGACGGCGGCGCTGATGAGCGAGATCCTCGCCTCCGTCCCCGAACTGCCCCGGGGCGCGGTGAACGTGGTCGTCGAATCCGGTTCCGACGTCGCGCGCCTGCTGGTGGAGTCCCCCCGGGTGCCGGTGATCAGCTTCACCGGCAGCACCGCCACCGGGCGGCTCGTCGCGCAGGCGGCCGCGGCCCGCTTCAAGCGGGTGGGCCTGGAGCTGGGCGGCAAGACGCCCCACCTGGTCTTCGCCGACGCCGACCTGGACGCCGCGCTCGCCACCGCCGTGCAGTCGTGCACCGTGTTCGCCGGGCAGTTCTGCATGACGGGCAGCCGGGTCCTGCTCCAGCGGGAGATCGCCGACGAGTTCACCGCCGCCCTGGCCCGGCGGCTGGAGGCCGTGCGCCCCGGCCCGGCGGCCGACCCGGACAGCCAGATCGGCCCCCTGATCGACAAGGCGTCGGTGGCCCGGGTCGACGCCGCCGTGGAGGCGGCGATCGCGGCCGGCGCCGTGCCGGTCGTCCGCGGCGGCCCGAGCACGCGCCCCGAGCTCGCGGGCGGCGCCTTCTACCACCCCACCCTCCTCACGGTGCCCGACTCCTCGCTGGCGATCGTCCAGGAGGAGACCTTCGGCCCGGTGCAGACGGTCCAGGTCTTCGACACGGAGGCGGAAGCCGTCGCGCTCGCCAACGACACCGAGTACGGCCTCAGCGCCTGCGTCTGGAGCCGCGACGCCGACCGGCCGCTGCGCGTGGCGCGGCAGCTCGACGCGGGGCTGGTCTCCGTCAACAGCTGGGCGAACCTGACCGTCGAGTTCGAGGAGGGCGGCTTCAAGTCCAGCGGCGTCGGCCGGCTGGGCGGCACGGCCTCCGTCGAGGACTTCCTGGAGTACAAGCAGATCACCCAGGACTACGCACCGCACAGTGGCTGACGGACCGGCCCACGGAGCGTCCTGCGCTCCGCGGGCCGTCCGATCCCTTGCTGTTATCACATATAGCGCCTAGGGTCGCAGGGCCCGGGCGGCGCCCCGGAAACCATCCCCTGGCAAGGAGGCCACAGATGGCCAGACAGCGCGACCTTCTGACCCTCGAGGTCGACGGACACCGGATCGCGGCGTTCACCGCCGGTCCCGCCGTCCCCACCGGAAAACCGCTGATCGCCGCCCTCCACGGCGGCACGTACACGGCGCGGTACTTCGACGTCGCGGGCACCCCCGGCGGGTCCTTCGTCGACCTCGCCGCCGCGCACGGCCACCAGGTGGTGGCCTTCGACCGCCCCGGCTACGGCGACAGCACTCCTCTCGCGCCGGACGCCAACACCTTCGCCCGGCACGCGGAACTGCTCGGCGCCGCCGTGGCGCAGGCGGCCGCCCGACTGGGTGCCGACAGCGTGTTCCTGGTGGGCCACTCGATCGGCGGCATGATCGCCCTGATGATCGCCGCGTCCGCCGACGACCTGCCCCTGATCGGCGTCTCGGCGACCGGCATGGGGGCCGTCATCCCGAGCGGCGGCGCCGCCGAGGCCCTCGGCTCCCTCCCTGCGGACCTGACCGTGGACCTGCCCTACGAGGAGCGGGACAAGGTGATGTTCGGGCCCGCCCACACCTACGGGGAGGAAGGGCTGCGGCAGGCGCACGAGTCCTACGCGCCGGTGCCGGTAATGGAGTTGGTGCAGGCGCCGCGGTGGCCGAAGGAACACCTGCCCGCCCTCGCGCCCCGGGTCCGCGTCCCCGTGCACAACGCGCTCGCCGAGTTCGACGCCCTGTGGAGCAGCGGGCCGGAGAACGTGGCCGGGTTCGCCGCGATGTTCACGGCGGCCCCGTTCGTCGAGGCGGGCGTCGCCCGCGGCACCGGCCACTGCATCGACCACCACACGCTCGGCCGCGCCCTGCACCTGCGGCAGCTCGCGTTCGCCGAGGAGTGCGC
Source organism: Kitasatospora sp. NPDC057198 (assembly GCF_042670125.1). NCBI lineage: Bacteria > Bacillati > Actinomycetota > Actinomycetes > Kitasatosporales > Streptomycetaceae > Kitasatospora > Kitasatospora sp. NPDC057198. Next base: position 8,129 of record NZ_JBHUWH010000205.1, read on the forward strand.
CCACTGGGCCGCCACCCGGCCGGCCTCCGAGGGCGGGGCCTGATGACCTCCGCCGACCACCGGGCCCTGCCGCGGCACGTGCAGGTGCTCGTCGCGGGCGGCGGACCGGTCGGCCTGGCGGCGGCGGTGGAACTCGGCCGCCGCGGCGTCGACCTCCTGGTCGTCGAACCGCGGGCCGCCGTCTCCCGGGCCCGTCCCCGCTGCAAGACGCTCAACGTGCGCACGATGGAGCACCTGCGCCGCTGGGGCCTGGCCGACCGGCTCCGGAAGCGCGCGCCGCTGGCCGCGTCCTGGGCCCGGGACGTCGTCTTCTGCACCTCGCTGTCCGGCCGGGAGCTCTCCCGCTTCACGGACGTGCTCGGGCTCGTACCGGAGGGCGGGCGCTTCCCCGAGACCGGCCAGCAGGCGCCGCAGTACCTCCTGGAGGAGGTGCTCCGCGAGGAGGTGGCGGAACTCGCCCCGGGGCGGCTGGTCCTGGGCGCGAAGGTCGTCGGCGTGGACCAGGACGACGACCTGGTGTCCGTGACGGTCGAGGATGGCTCCGGGCGGCGGTGCGTCGTCACGGCCGACTACGTGATCGGCTGCGACGGCCCCCGCAGCACCGTGCGGGAGGCGATCGGCTCCCGCTACCTGGGCGGGGAGGCCCTGCGCCCGAACTTCGGCATGGTCTTCGAGAGCCCCGGCCTGTGGGAGCACGTGCGGCACGGGCCGGCCGTGCAGTACTGGGTCGTCAACCCGACCGCCCCCGCGCTGGTCGGGCCGCTGGACCGGACGGACACCTGGTGGGCGATCGCCTTCGGCGTGGACCGGGCGACCGGGGAGCGCGAGGCGCGGCGGGTCGTCGACGCGGTGGCGGGCCGGCCGGTGCACGCCGAGGTCCTCTCCACCGACCCGTGGACCGCCCGGATGCAGATCGTCGACCGGATGCGCCGCGGCCGGGTGTTCCTCGCCGGCGACGCCGCGCACCTCAACCCGCCCTTCGGCGGCCACGGGCTGAACACCGGCATCGGGGACGCGGTCGACCTGGGCTGGAAACTCGCGGCCGTGCTGGCCGGCTGGGGCGGGGCGGCCCTCCTCGACAGCTACGAGGAGGAGCGCCGTCCCGTCCAGGAACGCGTCATCGAGGAGGCGACCGCCAACATGCGGGTGCTCTCCACCGAACTGCTCGCCGACAACCTCGACGCCGACGACGAGGCCGGCGCGGCAGCCCGGCTGGCAGCGGGGGCACGGATCCAGGAGACCAAGAAGGCGGAGTTCCACTCGCTCGACCTGGTCCTCGGACTCCGCATCGCCTCCTCCCCGGTCCTGCCCCCGCAGCAGGACCGGGGGCAGGACGCCGGGTGGACGGGCGCCCGGCTGCCGCACGCCTTCCTCGCGGACGGCCGCTCCCTGTACGACCTGCTCGGGGACGGTCTGACGCTGCTCGTCCGCGGACCCGGCGAACCGGGGGCGGCCGTCGCGGAGGCCGCCCGCCTGCGCGGCGTGCCGCTCACCGTGGTGCGCCTGCCGGACCCCGCGCCCGGCGGCCACGCCGGACCGCCGGAGGCCCGCCTCGTCCTGGTCCGCCCGGACCAGGTGGTCGGCTGGTCCGGGGACCGGGCCCCCGAGGACGTGCTCGCCCTCGTCGACACCCTGAGCGGCCGCGCGCGCCCGAGCGGGGCGCCCGCGCCGACGGACACCCATCTCCCGGAAAGGGAACAGCACCCATGAGCACCTCCCACTGGACCAGACGCCAGGCCCTGAACACCGCGGCGGGCGCGGCCGCGCTCGCCGGCGCCTCCGTCCTGGCGAGCCCCGGCACCGCCCAGGCGCACGGCGGCGGAGCCGACCCGCACGGCCGGTTGAAGATCATCGCGATCGAGGAGGCCGTCATGCTGCCGGGCCTCGTCACCCAGGGCACGGCACTGGGCGGGGCGATCCCGTTCAAGCCCGAGGTCACCGCGGAGTGGTTCAAGCGGCTCCCGGACGTCACCGAGTACCGGCTCGCCGACATGGACGCGAACGGCGTCACCATGCAGGTCCTCTCCCTCACCCCGCCCGGGGTGCAGATGCAGCCCGACGCGGCCGTCGCCGTCCGGGACGCGCAGGTCGCCAACGACGCGCTCGCCCGCATCGTCGACGCCCACCCGACCCGGTTCGGCGGCCTGGCCGCGCTGCCCCTGCAGGACCCGCAGGCGGCCGTGCGGGAGGCCCGGCGCGCGGTGCACGACCTCAAGATGGCCGGCTTCCTGGTCAACGGCCACACCAACGGCCACTACCTGGACGAACCGCAGTTCCGACCGGTGTGGGCCGCCCTGGAGGAACTGGGCGCCGCCCTCTACCTCCACCCCACTCCGGCGCCGGCCGGCGACTGGGGCCTGCTGAAGGACCGCCCGGAACTCGTGGGCCCCTTCTACAGCTGGGCCGCCGAGACCGGCGGGCACGCCCTGCGGGTCGTTCTCGGCGGCGTCTTCGACGACTTCCCGGGAGCCAGGCTCATCGTGGGGCACATGGGCGAGTTCCTGCCCTTCCACACCTCCCGCCTCGACGTCCAGGTCCGCAACATCAACACCCGCGTCCCGCTGAAGCGGAAGCCCTCCGAGTACTTCGGAAGGAACATCGCCGTCACCACCTCGGGGGTCATGGACGACACCATGCTCCGGGCCGCCATCGAGGTGGTGGGCATCGACAACGTGCTCTTCGCCATCGACTACCCCTTCGAGAAGAGCGAGCAGGCCGTCGGCTTCCTGCGCCACGCACCCCTGACCCGCGACCAGCGGGAGAAGATCGCCCACCGCAACGCCGAACGGCTGCTGAAACTGTGACCGCCGCGGACCCGGGAAGGGGTGCCCCCGCGCGCGCGGGCCCCTCCCGGCACATAGCTATAGTTGATATCGACTATCGGCGGCCGAGGCGAGGGAAGCACCGTGGCGACACCCCGGGGGACCGTCCAGCCCATCACGTCACGGTCCGTGGTGGAGCAGGCCACCGAGGAGTTGCGGCGGGCGATCCTGGCCGGCAGCCTCGCCCCCGGCGCCGAGTACTCGCTGCGCGAGCTGGCCGGCATGCTCGACATCAGCTTCATCCCCGTCCGCGAGGCGCTGCGCAGCCTGGAGAGCGAGGGCCTGGTCATCATGCGGCCGGGGCGCAGCCTGGTCATCGCCCCGCTCGACCTCGACGACCTGCGCGGCATCTACCGCCTCCGGCGCGCCCTGGAGCCGGAGATCGCCCGGCGCTCGTGCGTGCTCCTGACGGACCGGGAGCTGGAGCTGCTGGAGTCCCGGGCTTCCGAGTTCGGGGCGCGGGAGCACGGCATGGCGGACATCTACGACGACCACCACGCCTTCCACCTCGCCCTGCTGGCCCCGGCCGCGACCACCTGGGACATCCGGGTCCTGACCACCCTGTGGCGCGCGGGGGAACGCTACATCCGCATCGGCTTCGGCCGGTTGGACCCCGATCCCGCCGAGCACGAACGACGGGGCAAGGCCCACGCGGACCTCCTGGCGGCCTTCCGCACCCGCGACCCCGACACGGTCGCCGCGGCCGTCGAACAGCACCTCGCCCGCAACGAGAAGATCGCCTTCTCGGCCCTGTCCTGACCCCGTCCCGCTCCCGGCGGGACGGACGGGCCGTCTCCCACGGCGTTGCGCGAACAGCTCCGAAGCACAGCCAGAGCGCTGCTGTTATCACATATACCGGCGCGCTCGAGGAACGAACACCGCACTTTCCGCACCCACCCGGCAGAAAGGCACCACGATGTGTATCAGCCACACCAACCGGCGCGGCTTCCTCAGGACGGCCGCGGCGAGCGGGATCGCCGTCGCGGGCGTGCAGGCGCTGGCGTCGGCCGCCCCCGCGCACGCGCAGGGCCGCACCGTCGACTCCGGTGACCGGATCGCGCTGACCAACGCCCGGGTCTTCGACGGCAGCCGGCTGACCGCGCCGCGCACCGTGGTGATCGACCACGGGCGCATCGGCGTCAGCGCCCTCGGTGCCCGGCAGATCGACTGCGGCGGGGCCGTCCTGCTGCCCGGACTGATCGACGCGCACCTCCACCTCCAGGACCTCGGCACCCTCCACCAGCTGGCGGCCTCGGGCGTGACGACCGGCCTGGACATGGCCTGCTTCCCGCCCGCCCTCGTCGCCTCGCTGCGCAACCAGCCGGGTCTGACCGACATCCGCAGCGCGGGCACCCCGGGGGTCGCACCGGGCAGCCCGCAGAGCGGGATACCGGGCTTCCCGGCGAACGCGGTGCTGACCGGACCGGACCAGGCGGCCGGGTTCGTCCGGGCCCGGATCGCCGAGGGGTCCGACTACATCAAGGTCATCGTGGACGAACCGGGGCTGAGCCCGGAGACCGTCAGGGCCGTGACGGTGGCGGCGCACCTCTCCGGCCGGCTCGTCATGGCCCACGCCACGACCGCGGCCACGGCCGAACGGGCCCTGGACGCCGGCGTCGACATCATCCAGCACGTCCCCCTCGACGTCCCGCTGTCCGCCGCCGCGGCGGCGCGGTGCGCCGTCACCGGGACCACCACCACCCCCACGCTGACGATGATGGAGGGCTTCGCCGGCCTGGGGATCCCCGGCCTGGACTACGCGGCCGCCGAGGGCAGCGTCGCGGCCCTGCACCGGGCCGGTGCCCGCATCCTGGCGGGCACGGACGCCAACCACACCCCGGGCATCCCGGTGCAGCCGGCGTTCGGCACCAGCCTGCACCACGAACTGGAGCTGCTGGTGCGGGCGGGCCTCACCAACGCCGAGGCCCTGCGGGCCGCGACCGTGCTGCCCGCCCAGTCCTTCGGCCTGCGGGACCGGGGCAGCATCCTGCCGGGGTACCGGGCCGACCTCGTGCTGGTCGACGGCGACCCGCTCGCCGACATCACCGCGACCCGCGCGATCCGGCGCATCTGGATCGGCGGCGCGGAGTACCTGCCCGCCGGCTGACCGGCCGGCGGTGCGGGGCCGGCGC
>NZ_JBHUWH010000206.1:0-13036 GCF_042670125.1 Kitasatospora sp. NPDC057198
GGGCCGCGAGCGCCCTGCGCGAGGACTACCGGGCGTTCGTCGCCTCGGCCTCCGCCCGGCAGGCGTACAAGCAGCTGCTCACCGCGCTCGCCCACCGGGGCGGCGGCCCGGTGCTCTTCCACTGCACCGCGGGCAAGGACCGCACCGGCTGGGGCGCCGCCCTGCTCCTGCTGCTGCTCGGCGCGGACGAGGAGACCGTCCGCACCGAGTACCTGTCCGTGGACCCGGCGGTCCGCACGCACTACGCCCCGCTAGTGGAACGTTTCGTCGCGGCGGGCGGCGACCCGGAGATCGCGGACGCCCTGTTCTCCGTCCGCGCCGAGTACCTGGACGCCGCGCTCGACGTCCTCGCCGGGCACTGGGGCGACGCCGAGAGCTACGCCCGCGCCGGGCTCGGCCTCAAGGACGACACCCTGGAGAGCCTGGGCGAGCGCCTGGTCGAGCCCGCCTGAGACCGCACGGGGCCGCCCCGGGCCGTCCGAGGCCCCGTCAGCCCGCCGCCCCCGCGGCGCCGACGCACGCCTCGTTGCCCTCCGGGTCGGCCAGCACCCAGTGGTTCGGGGCGTGCTCGTCCGTCACCAGGCGGCCGCCCGCGGCGATCGCGGCGGCGATCCGGGCCTCGGCGAGGTCGTGCGGCACCCAGACGTCCACGTGCACCCGGTTGCGCTGCGGGCGGGGCCCGTCCATCTGCTGGAAGTAGAACGGCGCGCCGCGGCGGGCCGGGTCGAGCAGGTCCTCCGGGCTGCCGGAGCGGTCCCGGTAGCCGAGCAGCGCCCGCCAGAACGCGACCACGGCAGGCACGTCCAGCGCGTCGACGGTGACCTGGACGGTCTGCACGCCGGCCGGATCGGCCACCGCCCCGTGCTCCCGGGCGACGCCGGAGACCAGCCGGGCCAGCTCCACGTGCCGCTCGGTCAGCCCGTAGTACTCCTCCCCCGCCTCGATCAGCCGGACGGTCACGCCCTCCGGCCGCAGGTCCACGTCCGCCTCCCCGACGCCCGCCAGCGCCTCCCCGATCGCCCCGACCAGCCGCGCACCCGCCCCGAACGACCCCGTCCGGAAGAACGCGCACGCCCCCTCCCCCAGCACCCGCCAGTCCTGCGTCCCACTCGCCGCGTGGAACGCCGACGGCCTGATCCTCACCACTTCGTGCACGTCAGTCATCGGCGCAGCATAGCGACCCGCACTGACAACACGTCACCGCCCCGGGAGGTCACCGCGCCCCGCCCCCCGACCTCACCCTCCAGCCCGCCGCAGGCGCCCCTCAGCGCGCCCCCGCCCACGCCAACAGGTGCTCCACCGACCACGCCGTGATCACCCGCTCCGCCTCCAACCCCACCCCCACCGCCCGCTCGCAGCCGTCGATCTGCCGGTCGAGCTGGCCCGGCGCGTGGGCGTCGGTGTCGATGGCGAACAGGCAGCCGAGGTCGGCGGCGAGGGCGAGGAGGTCGTCGGGCGGGTCCTGGCGGTCGGGGCGGCAGTTGATCTCGACGGCGGTGTCGTGTTCGCGGCAGGCGGTGAAGACGGCCGCGGCGTCGAACGCGGCGGGCGGGCGGGGCTCCGCGCCGAGTCCGCGGCCGGTGCAGTGGCCGAGGACGTCGACCAGCGGGTTGCGGGCGGCGGCGAGCAGGCGGTGCGTCATCGCGTCGGGGTCCGCCGGCGGGTCGGTGTGGACGGAGGCGACGACCACGTCCAGCCGGCCGAGCAGGTCCTCGTCCTGGTCGAGCGTGCCGTCCGGGAGGATCTCGCACTCGGTGCCGGTGAGCAGCCGGAACGGGGCCAGCCGGGGGTTCAGTTCCTCGATCAGGTCGAGTTGTTCGCGCAGGCGGTCGGGGCCGAGGCCGCGGTCGGTGAGGACGGCCCAGTGGTGGCCGAGGGCGCGGGCGGTGCGGGCCATCCGTTCGATCGGGGCGGTGCCGTCGGACCAGTCGGAGTGCAGGTGGCAGTCACCCTGGAGCTTCTCGCGCAGCCGGAGCGCGGCGGTGGAGGGGGCGGGTCCGGCGGCGGCGCGGGCCTCGGTCTCCAGGAGGTACTGGGGGGTGCGGCCGACCGAGACGTCGGCGATCACCCGGGCGGCGACCGGGTCGACGCCGGGGAGGCGCTCGGCCTGGGCGGCGTCGATCGGTTCGGGGGGCAGCGCGGCGGCGGCGAGGGCGGCGGTGCGGAACGCCTCGGCCCGGTGCGGGGAGGCGAGTTCGCGTTCCAGCAGGAAGGCGATGCGTTCCAGGGCGGTGACCGGGTCCATGCGGCCAGTCTGCGCGGGGCCGGGCGGGGTCGCACGCGGACGGGGCCGTCGCCGCTGATCTGCCCGGACCCCTTGTTGACAGTCTGTCTCATTGGTTTACTCGTCCTGGAGCCCCCGCCGCACCCCACCCTCCGGAGCCCGCCCGTGTCCGACACCGCCACCCCGCCGCAGCGCCCCGCCGCGGCGCCGCAGTCCCCCGCCCGGCAGCGCAACGCCGACCGCGAGCTCAACGCCGCGCGCCTGCTGCGCGCCTCCGCCAAGCACTCGTACGACCCGCTCACCGAGATCGACTGGTCCGCCCCCGTCGACCCGGACCACTACGCGCTGCCCGCGCACCGCGTCGCGCTGTACGGCACCCCGCTGTGGGAGCGGCTGGACGAGCGGGCGCGGGCCCGGCTGAGCGTGCACCAGTTCGCGTCCACCACGGCCGCCGGGATCTGGTTCGAGCTGGTGCTGATGGAGGGCCTGATCCGGCACGTCTACGCGGGCGACCTGACCACCGGGCACGCCCAGTACGCGCTGACCGAGGTCGCCGACGAGTGCCGGCACTCGACCATGTTCGCCCGCTACATCACCGCCACCGGCTACCCCTCGGCCCGGCCGACCCGGCGCGCGGACCGGCTGGGCAAGCTGCACTTCCTGCTCAACGACACCACCATGACCTTCGCCGGGGCGATCTTCGTCGAGGAGTTCACCGACGCGATGCAGCGCGAGATGATCCGCGACGAGTCGCTGCAGCCGCTGGCCCGCGCGGTGGCCCGGATCCACGTGGTCGAGGAGGCCCGGCACATCGGCTACGCCAAGCCGGAGCTGGAGCGCCGCTGGGCGGCGATGCCGGCCGCCCGGCAGGCGGTGTTCCGGCGGGCGCTGGCGCTGCTGGCCCGGCAGGCGGTGGCCGAGATCGTGCACCCGCGGGTGTACGCGCTGGCCGGGCTGGACCCGGTCGCGGCCCGCCGGGCCGCCGAGGCCAACCCGCACTGGCGGCAGGCCCGGACCGACTGGGCCCGCAAGGCGCTGGAGTTCTTCGCCGACCTGGGCGTCCTCACCCCGGCCACCGCCCGCTCCTGGCGGCGCGCCGCGCTGCTGCCCTGACCCGCCGCCCGCTCCCGGCGCCGCGCCGCCTGCGCGCCGCGCCCCCGCCGCCGCCGCGCTGCCCGAGACTCTGAGCGTGGACGACAACGTGATCCGCCTCGGCACGGGCCGCGGCCGGTGGGTGGTGGCGGCGACGGCGCTGGGCTCCGGCATGGCGATGCTGGACGGCACGGTGGTGAACGTGGCGCTGCCGCGGATCGGCGCGGACCTGGGCGCGGGGCTGGCGGCGCTGCAGTGGACGGTCAACGCGTACATGCTGACGCTGGCCGCGCTGATCCTGCTGGGCGGCTCGCTCGGCGACCGGTACGGGCGGCGGCGGGTGTTCCTGCTCGGGGTGTGCTGGTTCGCGCTCGCCTCGGCCGGGTGCGCGGCCGCGCCGAACGTCGAACTGCTGGTGCTGGCACGGGCGTTGCAGGGGGTGGGCGGGGCGCTGCTGACGCCCGGTTCGCTGGCGATGCTGCAGGCGGTGTTCGCCGAGGAGGACCGGGCGGGCGCGGTGGGCGCCTGGTCGGGGCTGGGCGGGGTCGCGGCGGCGGTCGGCCCGTTCCTGGGCGGCTGGCTGGTGGACGGGCCGGGCTGGCGGTGGATCTTCCTGCTGAACCTGCCGCTGGCCGCGGTGGTGGTCGCGGTGACGGCCCGGCACGTCCCGGAGAGCCGGGACCCGGACGCCTCGGGCCGCTTCGACGTGCCGGGCGCGCTGCTGGCGGCGCTGGCGCTGGCCGGGATCACCTACGCGCTGACCGAGGCCGGCGCGGGGCCGACCCCGGGCGCGCTGGCGGCCGGGGCGGCGGGCCTGGCACTGGCCGGGGCGTTCGTGCTGGTCGAGCACCGCTCGGCGAACCCGATGCTGCCGCTGTCGCTGTTCCGCTCCCGGCTGTTCACCTCGGTCAACCTGGTCACGCTGTGCGTGTACGGGGCGTTCAGCGGGGTGTTCCTGCTGCTGACGGTGCAGTTGCAGATCGTGGCCGGGTTCACCCCGCTGCTGTCGGGGGTGGCGCTGGTGCCGATCACCGTGCTGATGCTGCTGTTCTCCGGCCGGGCCGGGAAGCTGGGCCGGGCGGTGGGGCCGCGGCTGCCGCTGACGGTGGGGCCGCTGGTGGTGGCCGCGGGCGTGCTGCTGATGCTGCGGATCGGGCCGGACGCGGACTACTGGCGGGACGTGCTGCCCGCCGTGACCGTGCAGGGCGCCGGGATGACGCTGCTGGTCGCCCCGCTGACCGCGACGGTGCTGGCCGCGGTGGACGTCCGCCGGGCGGGCATCGCCTCGGGCGTCAACAACGCGGCCGCCCGCGCGGCGGGCCTGTTCGCGGTCGCCGCGATCCCCCCGCTGGCCGGCCTGAGCGGCGACGCCTACCGCGTCCCGGCCGAGGTGGACGCCGCCTTCCGCACCTCGATGCTGATCTGCGCCGCCCTGCTCGCCGCCGGCGCCGCCCTGGCCTTCGCCACCGTCCGCTCCGACGCCCTGGCCCCGCCCCACCCGGTCGCCGAACCGGACTGCGACTGGTACTGCGCCCCGACCACGCCCCCGATCCACCCGGACCAGGGCGGCGCGGGGCGCGAGCGGCCCTAGGGTCGTCGTGCGGTGGGCGAGGTCGGGTGCGCACTCGTCGACGCCCCGCACGCACGGGGTTCGACGGGCCCGGCGCGGGGCCCGGAGCCTCCTGCCCGTCGTGTCAGTCCGCGTCGATGCCGTACGTCCGGACCAGTGCGGTCAGCCCTCCGGTCCAGGGGCGGGCGAGCGTCCGCACCTCCCACCGGTGCGAGCCGGGCGCCGTTCCGCGGACGAGTTCGGCCACCGTCTCGGCACCGGCCCGCGGGTCGGGGGTGACCGCGATGCGCCAGGCCCCGACGTCCGGGGCCCGCAGCGTGAGCAGCGGCTCGTGCAGGTCGGCGAGCGGCACTCCGCCGTGCGCGTCGGTGCCCACCGCGATCAGGATCCGCCGGACGCGGTCGGGCAGCGCACGCAGGTCGACGCCGGCGCGTTCGGCCCGCCGGTCGCCTTCCCGTAGTTCTCCGTGCACCCGGACCGCACCGTCACCGCCGACCGGCTGCCGGTGGAAGACCAGGTCGAAGTCGCCGCTCACCCGGCGGTCGGCGTCCAGGAGCAGCAGGGCGAGGTCCGCGTCGGCGCCGCCCGCGAGGAACTGCAGCCGTAGCCAGTCCGTGACGGCGGTCGGCGGGTCCGGGGCGGTGTCGAGCAGCCGCACGGCGAACGGCCGGATGCGGTAGGGGCTTTCGAGGTGCCGGTCGACGGCCGGAACGGGTTCGGCGAGTGTCGCGTCGAGGGTCGCCGGCGGGAGCGGATCCGGGGCGCCGTCCGTCTCCCCGTCCTCCTGGAGCAGGTCGAGCAGGTGCCGCAGACCGGGGATCCGGTCGGTCGGCAGCGGGCGCAAGGTGGTGAAGGGGTTCCCGGAGGGCGTGGTCGTCACCGAGCAGGCGACGTCCTGACCGAGGTCGAGGAAGCGCAGCGCGTCTTCGGGAGTGCACCAGGGACCGGCGGCGATCGCCGATCGGGTCCAGCGGCCGAAGGCGACGAAACCGAGCCGCCGGGTGCCGGGGAGGCGGCTGAGGACGGCGAGGTCGATCGCGGTGACGCCGGGCGCGACGGCGAAGCCCTCCTTGAGGGTGGCGACGGCGGCGGAGTTCAGCGTGTGCAGCCACCAGCGGATCAGGTCCCGTTTCGGAAGGGCCTTCAGCGTGGGGCGCCCTGCCGGGGTGCGGCCGGGCAGCCGGGTCGGCATGGTGTCGAGGTCCTGCTGGCGCATCACGACGGAGAGCACCGGTCCGTCCAGGCCCACTGCGCAGCCCGCCGCGGGGTTGTCGGCGAAGGCCGCGTTGACGGCGGCGCACACCGTCTGCTCGTCGTTGCCCTCGAGGGCGGCCCACCAGTGGGCGGCCTCGGCGGCGAGTTGTTCGTGGACGGCGGCGAGCCGGGCCGTCTCGGCGGCCAGGTGGGCGGGTGCGTCGCGTTCGGCGGCGCGGGTTCCCTCGGCCCGCCGGGCCCGGGCCATCCGGGGGACGTCCCGCAGGTGGTGGGCGCGCAGGACGTCCAGCGCCCAGTCGGGGCCGAGCAGCGGCGGCTCGGGGACGCGGGGCGGTTCGGCGGGCGGGAAGTGCTCCAGGTGAGCGGTGGTGGTGCGCCGGTGGAGTTCGGCCAGTTCGGCGATCGCGGCGAGGCGCTCGTCCTCCCGCCGGGCCCGCTCGGCCTGCTGCTGGGCACGGGCCGGCCGGGCGGGTGACGGAGAACGGGTGCGGCGGCGGGAGGAGCCCCCGCCCAGCCGCGCGGATGCCTGGAAGGGGCCGAGACCTGAGGAGAGCCGGGCTCCGCCGCTACCGACGCTGACCCTGGCGATCCGCGGTCCGGCCGAAGCCCGGATCCCGCGGGTGGAGACCCGTAGACCGATGCCGGGGACGCCGATCCGGAACCCGAATCCCATCGCGCACCTCCCTCACCCATGATGGCGGACGGGCCGCCGAGCGGCCCGGGGAGGCGCGAGTCCCGGCAGTCCCTCGCAGTGCGACGGTCCTACCGGGACTCGGTCCGGCCTGGCGGCTGGTCTGTCAGAGGATGTCGCCGGGCGCGTACTTGGCGGCCTCCGGGTGGGCGGCGGCCACCGCCTCGATGCGGCGGACGAGTTCGCCGACCTGGGCGGCGGCGGCGCCGGTGAAGGAGAGGCGGTCGGCCAGCAGCGCGTCGAGGGCGGCGTGGTCGAGCGGGATGCGCGGGTCGGCGGCCAGGCCCGGGACGAGGGTGTTCTCGCGGGCGCCCTCGCGCATGGCGAGCGCGGCGTTGACCGCGTGCTCCTTGATGACCTCGTGGGCGGTCTCGCGGCCGACGCCGGCCCGGACCGCGCCCATCAGGACCTTGGTGGTGGCCAGGAACGGCAGGTAGCGGTCCAGTTCGGCCTCGATGACGGCGGGGAAGGCGCCGAACTCGTCGAGGACGGTCAGGAAGGTCTCCAGCAGGCCGTCGAAGGCGAAGAACGCGTCCGGCAGCGCGACGCGGCGCACGACCGAGCAGGAGACGTCGCCCTCGTTCCACTGGTCGCCGCCGAGCTCGGCGGTCATCGAGGCGTAGCCGCGCAGGATGACGGCCAGGCCGTTGACGCGCTCGCAGGAGCGGGTGTTCATCTTGTGCGGCATGGCCGAGGAGCCGACCTGGCCGGCCTTGAAGCCCTCGGTGACCAGCTCGTGGCCGGCCATCAGGCGGATGGTCTTGGCGAGGCTGGAGGGGCCGGCGGCGAGCTGGACGAGCGCGGAGACCACGTCGTAGTCGAGCGAGCGCGGGTAGACCTGGCCGACTGAGGTGAAGACGTTCTCGAAGCCAAGGTGGCCGGCCACCCGGCGCTCCAGCTCGGCGAGCTTGTCGGCGTCGCCGCCGAGCAGGTCGAGCATGTCCTGGGCGGTGCCGACGGGGCCCTTGATGCCGCGCAGCGGGTAGCGGGCGATCAGCTCCTCGAGGCGGACGTACGCGACCAGGACCTCGTCGGCGGCGGTGGCGAAGCGCTTGCCGAGGGTGGTGGCCTGGGCGGCGACGTTGTGCGAGCGGCCGGCCATGACCTGCTCGGCGTACTGGGCGGCGAGCCGGCCGAGGCGGACCAGGACGGCCACCGTGCGGTCGCGGACGTGCTCCAGCGACTGGCGGATCTGCAGCTGCTCGACGTTCTCGGTGAGGTCGCGCGAGGTCATGCCCTTGTGGATCTGCTCGTGCCCGGCGAGCTCGGAGAACTCCTCGATCCGGGCCTTCACGTCGTGCCGGGTGACCTTCTCGCGCTCGGCGATGGACGCCAGGTCGACCTGGTCCACCACCCGCTCGTAGTCGGCGATCGCGGTGGCCGGCACCTCGATGCCGAGGTCCTGCTGCGCCTTGAGGACGGCCAGCCACAGGTGGCGCTCCAGGACCACCTTGTGCTCGGGGGACCACAGCTGGGCCAGGGTCGCCGAGGCGTACCGGGAGGCCAGGACATTGGGGATCTTGGGCTTCGCGCTCACGTTTCGCAAGCCTAACAGTCCAGGTCGGGCGAGGACTAAGCGCGTCCGGAAACCGGGATGAGCCCGGCGGGTGCTTGCGGTTAGGGTCCGGGGCATGACCAAGCGCACTTTCCGGATCACGGTCCGCGGCTCCTTCGACGCCCTGACCGACGAGCAGCGGGCCGAGTTGCAGGCCGAGGCCGCCGAGCACGACGTGCTGCGGGCGGAGTTCACCGAGGAGGGGCACCTGGTGTACGACCTGTCGGCGCGGCCGTTCTTCACCTTCCGCTTCCTGGAGCACGGGGAGGCGGAGGAGGACGTGGTGGCGGCGTCGGTGCGGGCCGAGACGGCGGCGGAGCTGTGGCTGACGGACCGCGGGTACGGCTACAAGAACCTGAGGTCGCAGGCGCAGGACATGGCGCTGGCGGCGCTGGGGGCGCGGCAGAAGCAGGAGGCCCGCAAGAGGGGCTGAGCCGGGCCGGCCGGTTCAGAACAGGGTGTCCTGTTCGGCGGCGGGGCGGGTCCTGGGGAGCAGGGCCAGGCCGTCGCAGCCGGGGGCGCCGGGGGCGGGGTGCAGCGTCCAGCCGGTGAGCAGGCGGGTGTCGAGGAGCAGCGGGGGGCCGTCGGGGCGGTCGAGGAAGAGGTGTCCGCCGATCGGGCTGCGCAGCCGGCCGGTCAGGCGGGCGCCGTCGGTGAGGGCCTTGACCTGCTGGTAGTGGTCGGGGGCGCCGCCGGTGAGGCCGAACAGCTCGACCTGGTCGGTGACCGGGTGGTCGGTGGGCAGGTCGAGCTGGTCGTGGCCCTGTTCGGTGAGCAGGCGGTGGGCGCGGGTGCGGGCGGCGGTGATCGCGTCGTGCCGTTCGGCGGGGGCGGGCAGGCTCCACCAGGCCGGGTACTTGGCGGCGGCGGGGATCCGTTCGCGGGCCAGCCGGGCGCGGGCGAGGGCGAGTTCGGCGCGGCGGACGGCGGGCAGCGGACCGTGGGCGACGAACGTCCAGGTGAGGGCGGCCTGTTCGAGCAGGCGGGCGGTGCCGCGTTCGGCGGCGGTGAGGCCGACCTTGAGCAGGCCGGGGGCGAACCAGGCGAGGTAGAGCCGGTACCGGCGGCCGTCGTCGAGGATGCGGTCCCGGGCGAGTTGCAGGCCGCGGTCGGCGTTCTGGCAGGGCGGGCACTGGCTGAGGGTGCCCTCGGCGGGGACGGCGGCGCGGTGCGGGCAGGGGCGGTGGCCGCGCTCGGTGTACGCGCCGGTGCAGCGGCGCGGGCCGGTGATCCGCCAGGCGACGGGGGTGCCGGCGGCGAGCGGCCGGTCGTGCCGCTCGCGGCCGTCGGTGGCGGTGAGGCGGGGCGCGCCGTCCTGCCAGTGCAGCCCCGTGGCGGTCCATCCGTTGCCCTGGTCCTGGTGCATCCGGTGAGCGTACGGCACACCACCGACAGTCACGGCTACGGTGCCGGTGCCGGGGTGCAGGGGCGTTGCAGCAGCGGGAGGACCTGGTCGCAGAGGCCGGCGAGGGCGGCGCGCTGCTCGGGGTCGAGGCTGTCGAAGGCGGCGCGGGCGCGGGTCATGTCGTCGCGGATCAGGTCGAGTACCTCGCGGCCCTGCCCGGTGATGGTGACGATCTTGACCCGGCGGTCAGCGGCGGCGGCTTCGCGGCGGGCGTAGCCGAGGGCTTCGAGGCGGTCGACGATGCCGGTGACGTTGGAGGCGTCGCAGCCGAGCCGGCCGGCCAGGGCGCGCATCGGGACGGGTTCGAGGACGGCCTTGAGCGCCTTGGCCTGCGAGGAGTTGAGGCCGTGGCGGGCCGCGGCGGCGGAGAAGTCCTGGAAGTAGGCGGTGCCGACGGCGGCGATCCGCTCCATCAGTTCGGTGGCGGAGGGTGCGGTGGCGGCGGTGCCGCGGCCTGTGCTGCTGCCCATGGCGGTCAGGGTACGCCCATTCGTTTCAGTGACTCCAGTATTGAGTCTGGCAAGTAGTTTGCGGATCCGGTGGACGCTCCGTGCACGGCCGCCCCGGCGGGGCCGCTCAGAGCACCAGCCGGTCGAACAGGTGGTGCAGTTCCGCCTCCGGGTCGGCGGTCAGCCCGGTGTGCACCGGTCCGGGCTGGACGACGGCGCTGCGCGGCGCGGTGAGCCAGCGGAAGCGCTGCCCGGCGCTGTCCCGGGCGGCCGGGCCGGCGGCCTCGCCGCCCGCGCAGACCGCCTCGACGCCGCGCAGCGCGCGCCGCACGCCCGCGACGTCGGCCAGCGCGTCCAGGGCCAGCAGCCGGCCCTGGTCGAGGTGGGTGCGGGCGCCCAGGTACTCGGCGGTGCGGCAGTACAGCAGGACGCCGACGTTGACGCACTCGCCGCGCTCGACCCGGGGGACGGCCCGGATCAGCGCGTACTCGTAGTCGTGGCGGGGCGGTTCGTGGACGGGCTCCATCAGGACGCCACCTCCGGGAGCCAGTCGCGGGGCCCGGCGAGACGGGCGGTGAGCTGTGCGGCGTACGCGGCGCGGACGTCGTCGGGGGTCCCGAAGCCGGGCTCGTCGGCCAGCCAGACGTCCGGGACGGCGGCGATCGCGGCGGGCAGCGCCTTCCCGGCGAGGTCGGCGAGGTCGGCGTCGACCTCCGGCAGGTGGGCGGCGGCGTGCCGCAGCGCGTGGTCGGAGGCGTCGTAGGGCTTGCGGCGCCACTTCTCGGCGCCCGGCCAGCTGTGGTGGAAGATCAGGCTGGCGCCGTGGTCGATCAGCCGCAGGCCGCCGGCCGCGACCAGCAGGTTGGGGTTGCGCCAGGAGCGGTCGACGTTGCCGATCAGGGCGTCGAACCAGAGCACCCGGGCGGCGGTGTCGTCCTCCACCTCGAAGCAGAGCGGGTCGAAGTTCAGCGCCCCGGAGACGTACGCCATGCCGAGGTTGGTGCCGCCGCTGGCCCGCATCTGGTCCTGGATCTGCGTCTCGGGCTCGCTGCGGGCGAGCACCGGGTCCAGGTCGACCAGGGCGAGTTCGGGCACCGGCAGGCCGAGCCGGCGGCCGAGTTCGCCGGCCAGCACCTCGGCCACCAGCGCCTTGCGGCCCTGGGCCGCGCCGACCCACTTCAGGACGTACAGGCGGCGGTCGTCGGCCTCGACCAGGCCGGGCATCGAACCGCCTTCGCGCAGCGGCGTCGCGTAGCGGACGGCCGTCACCTCGGGGAGCATCCGGACAGCGTAGCGGCCCGGACGGAGGCATGGTCCCGCCCCCTGCGGGCAGGCGCCCGGCAGCCGTTGGAGATGCACCCGCCGTTACCCCGTGCGAGTGTGGCCAACAGTCGTCCTTGCCACTCACGGACCTGCACACAGTAGGGGATGAAGATGGAACGACCTCGGATCCTGATCGTCGGCGGCGGTTTCGCCGGTTTGGAGTGCGCGCGCCGCCTGGAGCGCAAGCTCGCCCCCTCCGAGGCGGAGATCTCCCTGGTCACGCCGTTCTCGTACCAGCTGTACCTGCCGCTGCTGCCGCACGTCGCGGCCGGGGTGCTGACCCCGCAGTCGGTGGCGATCTCGCTGCGGCGCTCGCTGCGGCGCACCCACATCGTGCCGGGCGGGGCGATCGGCATCGATCCGCGGTCGAAGGTCGCCGTGGTCCGCAAGATCACCGACGAGGTGGTGGCGGAGAAGTACGACTACCTGGTGCTCGCGCCGGGCAGCGTCACCCGGACCTTCGACATCCCCGGCCTGCCGGACTACGCGCGCGGCATGAAGACGCTCGCCGAGGCCACCTACATCCGCGACCACGTGATCGCCCAGCTCGACCTGGCGTCCGCGTCGATGGACGAGAACGAGCGGGCCTCCCGGCTGCAGTTCGTGGTGGTCGGCGGCGGGTACGCGGGCACCGAGACGGCGGCCTGCCTGCAGCGGCTGACCACGGCGGCGGTCAAGCGGTACCCGCGGCTGGACCCGCACCTGGTCAAGTGGCACCTGATCGACATCGCGCCGAGGCTGATGCCGGAGCTGGGCGACAAGCTCGGCACCACCGCGATGGAGATCCTGCGCGGGCGCGGCGTGGACGTCTCGCTGGGCGTGTCGGTGGCCGAGGTCGGCCCGGAGACCGTCAAGTTCACCGACGGGCGCAGCCTGCCGTGCCGCACGCTGATCTGGACGGCCGGCGTGGCCGCCTCCCCGCTGGTCGGCACGCTGGACGCGGAGACGGTGCGCGGGCGCCTGGCGGTGACGGCGGAGATGCGGGTGCCGCAGTTCGAGGGCGTGTTCGCGCTCGGCGACGCGGCGGCGGTGCCGGACCTGGCCAAGGGCGACGGGGCGGTGTGCCCGCCGACCGCGCAGCACTCGGCCCGGCAGGGCAAGAAGGTCGCCGACAACCTGGTGGCGGCGCTGCGCAACCAGCCGCTGCAGCCGTACTTCCACCGGGACCTGGGGCTGGTGGTCGACCTCGGCGGCAAGGACGCGGTCTCCAAGCCGCTGGGCGTGGAGCTGCACGGGGCGCCCGCCCAGGCGGTGGCCCGCGGCTACCACGTGATGGCGATGCGCACCAACGCCGCGAAGTACCGCACGGCGGCGAACTGGCTGCTGAACGCCACCGCGGGCGACGACTTCGTCCGCACCGGCTTCCTGGCCCGGCAGCCGGCCCGGCTGCGCGACTTCGAGTACACCGACGCGTACCTGTCCCGCGACCAGGTCCGCGAGCACGCGCAGGCGCTGCTGGCCAAGGGCTGAGCGGCGCGCGCGGCGGGGCCCCCGACCGGATCGCCTTCCGGT